>CAZPQA010000020.1:0-39500 GCA_964588535.1 uncultured Desulfobacteraceae bacterium | reverse complement strand
CAGGGGCGTGGGTAAAACTTCCGTGGCCAGAATTTTTGCCAAGGCCATCAACTGTGCCCGGGGAGAACCGGGAATACCCTGCAACCAATGCCGGAGTTGCCGTGAAATAACAGCGGGTAATTCCATTGATGTGCAGGAAATTGATGGCGCTTCCAACCGGGGCATCGACGAGATTCGGGAACTTCGTGAAAACGCCAAATACATGCCTTCCGCCAGTCAGTACCGCATTTACGTAATAGATGAAGTCCACATGTTGACCCTTCCGGCCTTTAACGCGCTGCTGAAAACCCTGGAAGAACCACCACCCCATGTGAAGTTTATATTTGCCACCACCGAAAGCCACAAAGTTCCCATCACGATTCTCTCCCGTTGCCAGCGATTTGATTTCAAACGGATCCCCCTGTCCAAGATTGTCGCCTATCTGGAAAAAATTGCCGGTCATGAAAATGTCAACATCAGCACCACGGGTCTTTCCATGATTGCCAGGGAAGCGGAAGGAAGCATGAGAGATGCGGAAAGCCTTCTGGATCAGGTGATCTCATTTGCCGGACAGAACGTCCTGGACAGCCAGGTACCGGAGATCCTGGGCATCATTGATCGCGGTCTTATCTTCGAGTCGTCGTCCGCTGTTATTGAAGGCGCTTCGCCCCGGTGTCTGGCGGTGGTGGAAAAAGTATACAATCAGGGGTACGACATCAAAGAGTTCTATCGTGCGCTGATGGCACAGTTCAGAAATCTGTTGGTCAGCTTGATTGCTCCTGAAGAACAGCTCATTGACATGAGTGAGAGCGACAGGGACGAAATCAGACGTCAGGCTGAAATGGCCGGGGAAGAAAAGCTGCAGGTTGTATTGAATTTTCTGATCGCCAGGGAAGATGGTCTTCGATTTACAACCTATCCACGCCTGGTACTGGAAACCACCATGATTAAGTTGTGCAGCCTTGGCGACTACCTGTCATTTGGCGATATCATGAAAAAAATTGCCGTTCTGGAAGAGCGGGTAATTTCCTTTTCACCCGGGCAACCTCAGGAAAACGGGAAAACCCTGTCAGAAGCTCCCACAAGCTGGTCCCCGAATGACAAAGAAGTAGAGAGCGGGGAAAAAACCTGGGAGGATTTTCTTCAGTTTGTTTTCGGTAAAAGCAAAATGCTCTACACCGTCCTCAAAGACTGGCACCTCAAGAAACTCACTGAAGATCTATTGGAAATCGAAAACGGCAATCATAAATTTTCTTCCGGCTATTTTGAGGAACAGGAAAAACTTGATCAACTGGCAGAGTATTGCCGGATGTTTTTTAGAAGGGATATACGGGTAAAAATCGGGGTTAAGCCGCAAGAATCGAACCTCGAAGAAGACAGCGTTTCAAACAAGAGTAAAAACACCAGCGCAACCGAATCGGTTGAACTTCCACCTGAAGTTCGAGATGTGGCGCAAAATGTTTTGGATTTGTTTGAGGGCAAGTTAATCAATAAATAATCAAGGAGGAATCAAATGAAAGGCATGCCGAACATGGGGCAGTTGATGAAGCAGGCCCAGAAGTTTCAATCTAAAATGACCAAGATCCAGGAAGAACTGGGAGAGAAGACCGTAGAGGTTTCCGCCGGTGGTGGAATGGTTTCCGTGGTGGCCAATGGGAAACAGGAACTCCTCTCCATCAAAATCGACCGTGAAGTGGTGGACCCGGAAGACGTGGAAATGCTGGAGGACCTGGTCATGGCAGCGGCCAATGATGCGCTGACACAGGCCAGGGATATGATGAACGAGGGGATGGGGGAGCTCACAAAGGGGATGAATATCCCGGGAATGCCCGGTCTTACGTAAAGGATGAAGGATGAAGGATGAAGGATGAAAAATGAAAAATGAGATGACCCATGGGAATTTATCCTGAACCTTTAGTTGAACTGGTTGATCAATTTTCAAAACTTCCCGGGATTGGCCAGAAATCCGCCACGCGTATGGCACTTTTCGTTTTGCGAAGCAATCGAGAACTGGCGGAAGACCTGGCCCGGAGTTTGATCGAAGTCAAAGAAAAAATCCGGTTCTGTTCGGTGTGTTTCAATCTAACCGATGAAGATCCCTGTGCGATCTGCCGGAACGATCAGCGCGCCGACGGGACCATCTGCGTGGTTGAAACCCCCGGGGACCAGATGGCCCTGGAGGAATCCGGCGTTTACAGGGGCAGGTACCATGTTTTGCATGGCGTGCTCTCCCCTCTGGACGGCATCGGCCCTGAAGACCTGAAGATCGACAGGCTCCTGGGACGGCTGGAGAGGGAAAAAATTGAAGAGATTATTCTGGCAACCAATCCCACCACCGGCGGTGAAACCACGGCTTCTTTCATTTCCGGATTACTGTCGGAAAAAAATCCCGGGATTAAGATTTCAAGGATCGCCCTGGGGGTACCCATGGGGGGAGATCTCAAGTTTATGGACACCATGACCCTCCAGCATGCGCTTAAGCGTCGTGTTCAGATTCCGCAATGATTTCAAAGACCCTTCTTAAAGAATTGTCCGGTATCATCGGCAAGAAGTATCTGATGACCACCCAAAAGGAGATGGTCGAATTTGCCGCCGATGCCACCAAAATAGCCCACATGCCCGATGTGGTAGCGTTTCCTGAAAACAGCGAACAGATCTCCCGGATCCTTCGGCTGGCAACGGAGAATGGATTTCCCGTTGTTCCCAGGGGGGCGGGTACGGGGATGAGCGGGGGCGCGGTACCGGTTCACGGGGGCGTTGTATTGGCCATGGACCGCCTGAACCGGATTCTCTCCGTGGACCGGGACAACTTAATCGCGAAAGCTGAGCCCGGTGTCATAACAGCCGATCTTCAGCAGGCCGTTGAGGCACAGGGCCTTTTTTATCCGCCTGATCCGGCCAGTTTGAAAGTCTCAACCCTCGGGGGAAATATAGCGGAATGTGCCGGTGGGCTTCGGGCCGTAAAATACGGGGTTACCCGGGACTATGTGCTGGGGCTCACAGTTGTATTGCCCACCGGGGAAATCATCAATACAGGTGTGGAAACCCGGAAAGGTGTTGCGGGTTACGATCTGGTTCGATTGATTTCGGGATCTGAAGGAACCCTTGCGGTCATCACCGCCATGACCCTTCGCCTGGTGCCGAAGCCCGAGACCCAACGCACCATGGTGGCTTTTTTTGAAAATGTTTCCCCGGCAGTCCAAGCGGTTTCAAAGATAATCCGCAATAAAATTGTTCCCGCCATTTTAGAGCTCATGGACCGGCTGTGCATCGATTGCGTAAGGGAAGAGATGCACCTTGATCTGCCGGAGAATTCCGGTGCCATGTTGCTGATCGAAGTGGATGGCGCCCCTGATCTGGTGGCGCACCAGGCGCGAATCATTGAGGATTTATGCGGGGATGCCATGGTATTTAAGGCGGCAAAAGACCCTGAAAGTGCAGAGGAACTTTGGGAGGCGAGACGGAATGTATCGCCATCCCTATACAAGTTAAGGCCCCATAAAATCAACGAAGATATTGTGGTGCCTCGAAGCAGCCTGGCGGAACTGGTATCATTTCTGGGAAGGGTTTCCATGGAATACGGTCTCCCCATTCCCGCCTTCGGCCATGCCGGAGATGGAAACATCCATGTGAACGTCATGCTTGACAAAGAAGACCCCGTTCAGCTGAAAAACGCTCACACCATTGTCAGGGCGCTCTTTGAGAAAGTCATTGATATGGGGGGCACCATTACGGGTGAGCACGGTATCGGCATCACCAAAGCGCCCTATCTGGAAATGGAAATTCCCGTTGAGGGCATTCAACTCATGAAGCGTATCAAAAAAGCGTTTGATCCGGAAGGCATCCTGAATCCGGGTAAGATCTTTTCCAGGGATTTATGACTTCGGTTTTCCGGTTTTCCGGTTTGAATCTTCATCGAGGTTACCCATCAGCTTTTCCATGGTTTTTCTTGTGGCCCACCGAAAAAAGATTCTTGTGTAATCGGCCCCTGCCAGATACATTCCCAGAATGAAAACCAGATGGGACAGGCCATAGGTCAGAGGGCCCCCGATAATCGCAATCAGCGGCTTTTCCAAATGAATTGAAATAACTCCCAGGAGCGCTACTGCGGGCCAGCCGATGATGTAGCTGATTCCGATGGCCACGATACCCGCCATGGCTCGGGGGCTCGGTCTTTCCTTGAAGGGGCTCAGGTCAGCCTTGTCGGCGATGGCCTTCTGCACAAACCTGGTGGCGGCTGCTTTTTCCAGAATTTTTCGGGTAAAGCGATTCATTCATTTCGCCGGAAAATCTAATATGAAAATGGTTTTATAACCCTAAACCTGCTATATAAGCAACCATAATGAAATCCATTAAAATCCATTTCCCCTTTCTGATCGCTACATTGGCCGTGATGGCGGTGCTGCTCACAATCGCCCTTTTTCGCATGGAAATCGACACGGACATCACCAAATATCTGCCGCAAAGCGATCCGGTCATTGCTGATGCCGAGCATGTTTTCAAAAATCATCCCATCCAGGACCGTTTGATTATCGATATCGGCCTAAAAGAGGAAAATGTGCCGCTTCTGCTGGCGTGCAGTCGGTTTGTGGAGCAGAAACTGACGCAAAGCGGCCTCTTTAAACAGGTGGGCATTAAAGACTTTCAGAAGGTCATGCCGGGTCTCATGGCCCACGTTTTGAATAACCTTCCCGTCATGTTTGATGAAACAGAACTTCAAGACAAGGTGGCGCCATTGCTGACATCTGAAAAGATCAGTAAAGTGGTAAAAGATAATTACAACAAACTGCTGGATCTGGAGGGCATCGGACGTTCCGCAACCATTTCAAAAGACCCCCTGGCACTCTCCAACACGGTTCTGGCCCGCCTGTCTTCCCTGGCACCTGCCGATAATATTCGATTCCACGGGGGGCAACTTATATCTTCTGATGGAAAGCACCTCCTTTTGGTTGCCACGCCCGTGGGATCAGGAATGGATACGGCGCTTGCGCGTAAACTGTCTGCGCTGTTGTCCACCATCGGCCGGGAATTGGCCGATCAATTTGGAGATGCTGAAAATCCCGTTGTCCTGATACCCATGGGCGCCTATCGAGCGGCACTGGACAATGAAATCATCGCCAGGCAGGACAGCGAAAGGGCGATACTTCTGGCCAGTATGGGCATTGCGTTGCTGCTGATTTTTGCTTTTCCAAGACCCCTTTTGGGGCTCTTTGCGTTTCTGCCGGCGCTTTTCGGCTCCGTGACCGCGTTGTTTGTCCTTGCCCTTCTGGAACGGTCAATCTCCATCATGGCCTTGGGGTTCGGGGGTGCGATCGTCGCCATCACCGTGGACCACGGCATCGCCTTTCTGCTCTTCCTGGACCGCCCTAAACCCACAAGTGGACGGGCTGCAGCCCGGGAAATATGGTCCGTGGGTCTGGTGGCAGCGCTCACCACAATGGGGGCGTTCGGCGCCCTGATTTTTTGTGATTTTCCTATTTTTGAACAATTAGGCCGGTTCACGGCCCTCGGTATAGGATTCTCTTTCCTCTTTGTTCATGTGGTTTTTCCCCTGATTTTCCCCGAAATGCCGCCGGGCCCCCAACGATCTCTGCCCCTTCGAAAAGGGGTGCAAAGGTTTGCCGGTCTTGGCGTGAAAGGTGCCTTAGGGGCCGTTGCTTTAATGATTTTCATGATCTTTTTTGCGCGGCCCGAATTTCTTGTCAGTTTAAGTGCCATGAACACCGTCAGTGAAGAGACCCTTGCCGCCGAAAAAACCCTTAACCGGATCTGGGGGGAAGGTATTTTTGAAAACATTTTTCTGATGACGAAAGGCAGGCATGTTTCGGATCTTCAGGCCACGGGAGACAACATGCTGCCAATGCTGAAACAGGACCTTGCCTCAGGCGTGCTGGTTTCGGGATTCATGCCCTCCATGGTCTTCCCCGGGGGAAAAAAGGCGAAGGAGAATCTTCTGGCTTGGCGGTCTTTCTGGAATCCAGAACGGGTGGGGCAATTGAAGAAAGACCTGAAAGAAACCTCCGAAAGGGTTGGGTTCAGGCCGAAGGCTTTCGAACCCTTTTTTGAAACCCTCTCAGATCACGGCTACCAGATCAAATCCACGGAAATCGGGCCGGAATTCTACCCTATGCTGGGCATTACCCAAAATTCCGAAAACTCGCGATGGGTCCAGTTTTCAACCCTGAAACCCGGGCCGGCCTACGACGCCCTGACATTTTACGACCGATATGGACAATATGGCAAAATATTCGATCCGACCTTTTTTTCCCAGAGGCTGGGGGGGCTTTTATTTTCAACGTTCTTGAACATGTTATGGATCATCGGTTTAAGTGTCATTGTTCTGCTTTATATCTACTTTCTGGACTGGCGCCTGGTGCTGGTTTCGCTTATACCTGTTTCTTTTGCGCTGGTCTGTACCCTGGGGACCCTGAACCTCATGGGGCACCCCCTGGATATCCCCGGATTGATGCTTTCCATCGTTGTCATCGGCATGGGGATTGACTATTCGCTGTTCATGGTCAGGGCCTACCAGCGATATACCACTGAGGATCATCCATCTTTTCAATTGATTAAGATGACCGTTTTCATGGCATCGTTCTCCACCCTCATTGGTTTCGGGGTTTTGTGCTTTTCCCGGCACGCCCTTCTCAAAAGCGCAGGATTGACGTCACTTCTGGGAATTGCCTATTCTCTGGTGGGCGCCTTTATCATTTTGCCGCCGGTTCTCAAATTCCTGTTTCGCAAACCCCCGGAAAAGGCCGGAAAGACTTTGCCCCTTCACCGGGCAGCCCTCAGGCGATACCGCAATCTGGAGGCCTATCCGAGATGTTTTGCGCGTTTTAAAATGATGGTGGACCCCATGTTTAAGGAGTTTCCCCAATTTTTTGATGATGGCTTGAACCCGAAGACCGTTTTGGATATCGGTACCGGTTACGGTGTGCCGGCCTGCTGGCTTCTTGAACGATTTCCGGAAGCAAAGGTTTTCGGCATTGATCCCGGTGGTGAAAGGGTTCGCGTGGCATCCATGGCTGTGGGGAAAAGAGGCCGGATAGAGCAGGATGCAGCCCCCCATGTTCCAACGGCGCCGGCACCGGCGGATGGGGCCATCATGCTGGACATGGCCCACTATTTATCGGATGATGTTTTGGCCCTCACCCTTAAGCGGCTTCACATGAATCTCAGCCATGGCGGATGGCTTCTGATTCGCGTGGCTGCGCCCGCTGAAGGCCGTTATTCATGGATGTGGAAACTGGAGGCCCTAAAATCCAGACTTTCCCGAACTTCCCTGTATTACAGGGCCACTGACACGCTGGTGGAAATGCTTACAAGCGCCGGTTTCCAGATAAAACGCAACACCCCCTCCGGGTCAGGGGGGGAATCTGTTTGGTTAATGGCTGAAAAAGGTTGAACATCTTCACAGGGTGCAGGGGACAGTTGTCAGGGGGCAGGACGTAGCTCCAATTTTCTGCACCCTGACAACTGCACCCTGTGAACAAGGTTGAAGGATAATCCCATGTGGTCTAATTCTCTTACGCCCGCGCATCTATTTGGTTTCGCCTCGTTTTTTGCGGCGTTTGTGCTGGCCTTATTTGATGTGTCTCTGGCGGTGGTGCCCCTGCTCCTGTTCGTGGGCCTCTGCATGGTGGCGCCTTTCCTGCCGCGGTTCAGTTTTTTTCTCCCCATCATCAGCCGGGGAAATTCAGGTCAAAAAGCCGTATCCATCACGTTTGATGACGGTCCCGATCCATTTACCACTGAACCGCTACTGGCCCTTCTCGACCGGCACGGGGTTAAGGCGACATTTTTTGTTCTTGGAAAAAAAGCGGCCGCCCATCCTCAACTAATCAAAAAAATACTTAAGAAGGGCCATCTGCTGGGAAATCATTCCTACAGCCATGACAATCTTTGTATGCTCAGAAGCAGCAAACATCTGTTTAAGGAAATCAGCGCCGCACAGGAAGTTCTGGCCCGGTTTCACGTCAGGCCTCTCGCTTTTCGGCCCCCCGTGGGCATCACCAATCCAAAGCTTTGGCAGGTACTCAAGGCACTGGGAATGGTCAATGTAAATTTCAGCTGCCGGGGATTGGATGGGGGAAATAGACGGCTCAATGGGCTTTCAAGGTGTGTGCTCAAACATTTGCGAAGTGATCATATCATTGCGCTCCATGATGTGATGCCGAAAAAGCATGCAGCGTTAAAGCTGTGGCTGAACGAAATTGACAAAGTGCTTCAGGGCATCAAAGACCGGGGGCTGAAAGTTCTTCCCCTCTCGGAGCTCATCGGACAACCGGTGATGATTTGCGGGGAAGGGGTTGAATCTGGTAAACTCGTACGCTAAAAACTGAATAAGTGACAGATGATGAATAACGAAAGAGGACCCATGACAGAAAGGCCCGCCCGGACATTTCGAAAGGATATTTCCAACCCGGAATCCTTTGTCATCACGCTGGAATTGGTTCCGGGAGAGCAGTCCCGGGGCCGTTTGGTTGATACGGTGATGGCCATTGCGGAAAGTGCCCTTTCAGACGGCAGGGTTTCAGCTGTGAGCATCACGGACAATCCCGGGGGCCACCCCTCCCTGAGCCCGGATGTTCTGGGAAGAGACATCATCCGCAAAGGAATGGATGTGATTGTCCACTTCACATGCCGTGACCAGAACCGGGTAGGTCTTGAAAGCCGTGCCCTTCAGCTGGGGCACATGGGAATTCGAAATATCCTGGCGCTTACCGGTGATTTTTCAGGAGAAGGGTTTGCCGGAAGAGGGGCGCCTGTTTTTGATCTGGATGCTGTCAGCCTTCTCGTCATGCTCAAGATGATGGGAGCAGGGACGTTGGCTTTGGATGATCGGGAAAATTTTTTTGTGGGATGCGCGGTTTCCCCGTTCAAGCAGACGCAGGAAGAAGTGTTTTGCCAATACGCCAAAATGCGAAAAAAGGTGGGGGCTTCGGCCCGTTTCATCATTACCCAACTGGGTTATGATGTTCGTAAATTCCATGAACTGCTTTGTATTCAGAAAGAGTGGAACATCCAAACCCCTACCCTGGGGTCGGTGTATGTCCTGACACCTGGAGCGGCGAAAATCATGGCGAGGGGGCGGATTCCCGGCGTGGTGGTAACCCCAGAACTGCTGAAAAAGGTTCAGGGGGAATGGCAGGACAAAAAAAAAGGGCATCTGGCGGCGGTTGAACGCTCGGCGCGACTGGCGGTGGTCCTCAAAGGCCTGGGGTACAAAGGGGCCCATTTCGGAGGCATCAACCACGAATTTGACACCCTGGCGCAAATTCTGGATCGTGTGGAACAGATTGAGCACCGGTGGCGGGACTTTGTGCCCGAGTTCGATTTTCCGCAGAAAAACGGGTTTTACCGGTATGCCCGGGATCCGGAAACCGGACTTTGCGGTCCGGAATTGAGTCCTTCAATGAGCACCATATCATCCGGGGAAAAAATGCTTTTTGGGGTATATCGGGAGGTTCACCGCACCTTTTTCAGCCATGATGCGCTGTTTTCAGGCATATACAGGAATCTCTGCGCCCGACTTGAGAAACGACCTTTTGGGTACCTTTTCACCAAAACCCTGGAGGACATTTCCAAAAAGATGCTTTTTTCGTGCCGGGAGTGTGGGGATTGCAGCCTTCAACATCTGGCATTTTTCTGTCCGGAATCCCAATGCCCCAAACATACCCGAAACGGCCCCTGTGGCGGGAGCCGGGAAAGCCGTTGTGAGGTTAACCCGGACCGTCATTGCGTGTGGTTCAGGGCTTACAGGCGCTGGGCGGCCATTGGCAGGCCCGATAAAATCTATCAGGGATTTATCCCGCCCCGCAATTGGGAACTGGACCGAACCTCCTCGTGGATCAATTTCCACCTATGCAAAGACCACCAGGGATCCCCTTCAATGACGGCACCCACGGACCGGGGAGCATGAGATTTCATTTTATTGTGTCCTCGGAATTCCTGCAGCGCAGCCCTTCACATCAAAAAGACCCTTGACGGATCGTATTTTTTGTGTCATATATAGGTCCTAATAAATTATTAAGGGTTATATATGCCGCAAAATAGGGCTTCCAGAAACAGTCTCCCGCCGGAGATGGCGGACGTGATTTCCCGATTGGGGGAACGGATCCGAATCGCCAGGAAGCGGCGGGGAATCACCATGGAAGAGATGGCTTCTCGCATGTTTGTCAATCGAAAAACCCTTGCCAGGCTTGAAAAAGGGGATTCGGGGATTTCTCTTGCCGTTTTTGTTTCAGCGCTCTGGGTGCTGGGTCTGGATAAGGACATCCGGGACGTTGCCCTGCCCGAACTGGACCAGGTGGGCATCTTCCATGAACGGAAACGGCTGCCAAAACGCGTCAGGGCATCTAAAAATGCCAGGGACCTGGATTTTTAGCCATGGACGAGAGAAAGGTTACGGTTTTTATATACCTGCCAGGTGAGACGGTCGCGGTCCCCGCCGGAATTTTCACCCACCATGGAGACTCCGGCATTGGCATCTTCGCTTATGGCCGAAGGTATGTTGAACGCCACAATGCGCTCCCTGTGGACCCCATTGCCCTGCCTCTGGGCGTTATTCCCCGAGAGGCGACCGGCAATGGCGGCTTGTATGGGGCTTTTCGCGACAGTGCCCCGGATTACTGGGGAAGACTCGTTATCGCAGCGGATGCCGGAGCGCCGCCGGAGGCACTTTCGGAAATCGATTTCCTGCTGGCAACCAATGCCTCGCGGATTGGAAACCTTGACTTTCGTTTTTCCCCGGAAGATCATGAGCCCACTCTTGGTCCCCCTCACTTTAATGACCTTGCCCAAATCATCCAGGCGGCCTGGAAGCTGACAGTTGGCGAAGCCATTGAAGCCCATCTTCTTAAACTCCTCCGCCAGGGAAGCAGCATGGGCGGCGCCCGGCCAAAATGCACGGTGGAATGGCAAGATGCGTTGTGGATCGCAAAGTTTCCGGGAAGAGAAGACACATTGAATATTCCCCGCATTGAGTTCGCCACAATGAAACTGGCCCGCCGTTGCGGCATCACAGTTCCCGAACTCAGGCTCGTGTCAGTGGGCGAAAATGATATTTTCCTCAGCCGCCGATTTGACCGGGAAAGGGGCAGGTCCGGATGGTTGAAACGCGGGTTTCTGAGTGCACTATCTTTCATGCAATGGGATGAAGGTGATCGCCACCTCTGGGATTATACGGCCATAGCGGACGTTATGCGGCGTCACATGAAAGCTACGGATATTCAAGAACTTTATCGTCGGATGCTTTTCAACATGGTGGTGCGAAACACGGATGATCATCCCAGAAACCATGGGTTTCTGGTGGAGAACGGAAAGATGTCCCTATCACCTGCGTACGATATTGTACCGACTCCGGCGCTATTCGGCGTAGGCACGGGATTTCGTCTTGCCATGTCGGTGGGAGAGCGGGGAAGAGAAGCAACCCTCGAAAATGCGTTGAGCCGCTCCGCCAGATACGGCCTTTCAAAAGAGCATGCCCGGACCATTGTGCAGCAACTATTGCAGACCGTCAGTGGGTGGCGTGAACATTTCGAAGAATGCGGCGTTTCTCGTCGCCAAGTGGAATCTCTGGCGCCGTCATTTGCGATCTGTGATAGGGATAGGGTTTTCGATCACCGGATTGTTGACTTTGCTACATGATCTGATTATAATATGCGGGCGATATCTTTTTTGGGGTAATTTGAAGATGATCAGAAAAATCAGCATCTTAATGAGTCTGTTGATCGTTTGCCTCTTTTTTGGAGGCCCTTTTGTGCATGCGTCGGCTTATGAGCAGGAATTTGTGGTGAGGCCCGGGCCCATCCTTTCAGGCGGCGCCGATCGATTGGATTTACATTTCAACATCAGCCATGCGAGGGTTACCTTCAAACTCTCCGAAGATCCCAGTTTCATTGTAAAAGTCCTTGTGAAATGCGACAGCGAGGAGATTATACCCGAATCCTCGGAGGCTTTCTCGGAGGACACCTTTTCGGTGGTTTTTTCATCGGGTGCGGTCAATGTAGAGGGCTTGGCGAGCCCCTTACACGATTGGGAAATCCATATTGGAAGGTACGACATTGAAACCAATCTGACCCTTGATTTTGCCGGCGTCCAGGCGAATATGGACCTGGGGGGAATGCCCCTGGATACCCTTGTTCTCAATTTAAAAGGAACACGGACAAAGCTCGATTTCAGCGAACCCACGCTTTTCAGTGTGCGTAAGTTGGGCATAACATGTGAAGGCACTTTTCTCACATTGGCCAACATTGGAAATACCAATTTTGAAGTGTTTCAATTAAACGCTGTGGGCAGCGGCATGGATCTTGATTTTGAAGGGACTTACGCTGCTGGTGATTACAACGCCGATTTCAACCTTAACGGCAGCAGCGCCAGAATCAGCCTGCCGGTGACAGCGGGGGCCCTTGTGGTTCACCGCCCGGCCAACCGGCCTGTTGAGTTGGCGGGTGGGGGTTGGTCAAAAGAACAAAACAGTTCTCCTGAAGGCTATATGACAGACGACTATGAAGACCAGGAGACCAGGATTAAGCTGTATATGGTATCGACCGCCACCAGTGTGCAAATCAAACGGGAAGGAACGAATTTGCAGTACCGGATTTCCTACTAACCCCCATGCCCTGCGGGCGAAACATTCATTTTCACTTCAACATTTTGGGGAGCGAAGCGACATCATTATTCGATGTTCGACGTTGGATGTTCGACGTTGGACGTTCATTTTCATATAAATTCTCTTACTTCAGGTTTCTAAGCCTTTCCCTGTGCCACTTCGCCCCGGGTCGGAACAGGTTTTCTTGTTCCTGAGCGTTGAGCAGGCGCATGGGTTTGACTGCCGGCGGGGACGGAATCATAAGACGGGTGTCCACGGTCGGCTTTTCATCCGGAGGCAACCCCGCTGCAACCCGGTTCTGGTGGCAGGAAAGGCACCCTCTTCCAAACGGGGCGATGGTGTGCGGGACGTACGGTGTAAAAGCCCATCCCCGTCCACTTCCGTCCCCCCTTTGGGGAACAGTGCTGTCAAGGGACACATGCCCATTTTGGTCTACGGCGGTGATCAGGTATTGATATCGTGGTCGCACAATGGCAAAACGCCCCGCTTGATCCACACCCAGAGGCATGGGCTCCCATCGCCTGAACCGCCAGCCCATGGACCAGATTCCCGGTCGTTTTTCGCCGGATAACCAGTCTGTTGAAACGGGGTAGCCGACCACATCTTTTTCCGTGTGCGTCTTCAGCTCTTTTTCCATGGCCGGATCCCCCTGAACCGTTCGTTCAGTCCATTTGTAGTCCTGAATGATCTCTTCCCGCATGACGCTCAAACCATAATCCTGGAAGGACCACTGAGCATGACAGGCACTGCAGCGAACGTTCTTGTGGGAATCAATGCGATGGGCGGCTGATGTGGCGGAAAACAAAGGCAGAGGATGCTTTTGCCCTTTGTTCCTGGAAACAAAATAATAACCCTCAGGCGCTTTGTTAATGGCCGGAATGGATGGGTCCGGAAAATGTCCCTCGAATCCCCCGTGACAATCCCTGCAGGGCCGTTTGGGAACTTCCATTTGGTAACTGTATGAAACCCCGTTTCCCATGACGTCTTTTCGTGTGTGGCAATCGATGCACCAGAGGCCCTTTTCAGCATGGACATCTTTGGACAGGTGGTGATAATCCAAGCCATGGGTTCTGGGTTTTGGCTTTCCCTGAACCAGCGGGGAACGGAAAACGTCATGATAATCATGCTCAAAAAGTCCTTCATAGTCAGCGCCCACATGGTTCTGGTGATGACAGTGAAGGCACTGTTCGTTGGGAATCTGTCGGGTCCAGGTGTGTCTGATCGGATATCCGGTCTTGGATTTTGAGATGGCCGGATCCTTTCCCTGGTAACGACCGTCATTGCTGTAACGCATGTGGCATGCGGCGCAGCCGGTAGCGCGGTAAAGGCCGGTCCCCCCGGACCCCCGCGTATGGATGTGGCATCTCAGACAGCGCTTTCGCAGAAAATCGTCCACGAGATTCTCCGGTTTTTGGGGAATACGGGAAAAATCGGGATCCGGCAGTGGTTTAAGGGGACCTTTAATGCCATAGACAGCGGGAGCGGCCGTTTCCTGGGCACCCCAGAGAAAACGGGTCTGGTTGATTACGCCTGCCATGGACCAGTGCAGGGAATGCTCAAGGGTTGAAATTTCCTTCTGGTGACAGGGGAGGCAGAACTGACGCACGGTCTTGGGATCGGAAGGGTTGCGAAGTATGGCCTGGTGGCTCGTAAGAGGACTGTTGTGTCGATCCTTCGGGTACAAATGACACATAGCGCAGGCAAAGGAATGGTTGGGGCTGATGGCCTCAATCCCTTCGTGGCATGACATACAGTCACGAAAATCGCGTTTATCTGTTTTTTCTTTCAATGCAAAAATACGCTGTACCGGGGCAGCCAATAAGAAGCAAAGGCAGATAAATGCCACCAGACAGAGGCCGCGGAAAAAACGAAGGGCGAGGCCTAATTGAAGCATGGCAACCCCTCATCCGTCTTAAATCGTTTCATGGATTTCGGGAAATCCTGGTATATCCTGTCTTCGTAAGTGCTGTGACATCCGAGACAGGGCTCCACCGCGAGGATCCGGTCTATTTCTTTAAGGTCAAAGGGCCTGACGCCGTTTTTTGCCCCGGCTTGAAGGGCTTTTCCCGCCAGGTTTACAAAACCGTCCAGGGGAAAGGAGAGGCCCGGCCCGTGGTCCGAAGCATTGTGTGTGGGCCTGAAAACGCGTTTTCCCTTATGCTGGTAAAGGATACCCTCTCCCAGTCCTATGGTTTTGGGGTCTGCGTGGCAATCGATGCATGTGCGGGATTTTTGTCGGGTGGTGTGGGGATCAAACGCGGACAGATTGAAGTTTGTAAAGGATTCGGCTTTTATAAATTGACCCGCATCATCCAAGGGGGAAAAAAACACCTGGCAGGGTGAGAGGGGATAGATGCGGCCATCACCGCGAAGCCCGAGGGCGGGTTTTGAAAACCGCAAATAGGAACGGGTTTCTTTCCATTTGCCAAGGGTTTTCTTCCCGGTGATCCAGTCTTTCTGCCGCGCTGATTTCTGGTAAGTCAAATGGCATCCATAGCATTGAGGAATCCAGGCGCTGTGGCAGGCCTGGCAGGAGAGCCGATCATGGCCCTTCAATTTATGATGGGTTTTTTCCAGGTCACCCGTCACTTGCAGTTTCAAGGCCCGGCCATCCATTTTCCGGTAGAAAACCGGTTTTCCATTAACCTTTTGAAGATTGTAAAGGGGCGTTCCCTTTCGGGTGAAACCGATGGGTCTTTTCTCAGGTTCAGGTATTTTTCCGTTCAAAAATGCCAGCCGGTTTGCCAGGGACTCAGCCTCCGCGTTCGACGTAAACCGGGGTGAATGGCACGCCTCGCAGGTAATGTCCACCTGATCCGCCATTTTGTCATATAGATGGCCGTCTCCCATTAACCCGGTGGCCGTATGGCAATCGATGCAGACCATTTTTCCTTTTTCAAAATGGATATCGGCCGGTAGATCAAGATAGAAACGCCTTCCGGAAAGTCGCCTACTGCTCAAATCGTCTCCTTCATAGGGCGTGCCGTAGCCTGCTGATTCGAATTTTCCGAAATAGGATAATCCGATTCTTGCGGATCGATTATGGCATTTGACACAATTTTCAGAAGGGATTCTTGTTGTCATTTCAGGATGTTGGATCAGGAGACCTTCCGGGGTTTTCACCTTTTCCACGTCCACCACATGACAGTCACTGCACCCACCGCCCCTTCTGCCCACTTCGCCTTTATTGCCCTCCTTTTCTTTCCATAGATGACACCCGCCGCACATTTTGCGGTAGAGATCGAGGGGCGCATTTTCGGGGGGGTGTTTCCCGTACAGATCCCTCACATTCAGGGGTTTTGACGAAACAAATGCGCCTTCTTGTCCATCCCCCCATTCATCCTGAACAATCTTTAGGATACCCCTGTTGGTGGCCATAAGGCTTTTTTTCACACGGCCCACGATCTCTCCATGACAACCGGTTTTTCCACAGGTCATCTCGGCCACACGAAGATCCCCCGGGTTTTTGATCAGGGTGGCGTGCGCTCTTTTTTCGTCCAGGGAATAGGGATTGCCCAGGTGACAGGAACTGCATCCAAAAGCGGCCACTGGATGGGATCGGTCGGAATCCGACATTTCTTTGTGACAAAACAGACACCCTTCCCCGGAAAACCCTTCAGGGCGTTGTATACGGTTTTCTTTGAATATCAGAATTCCCGCCAGAATGAAGAGGGAAAATATAATGAAGATTTGTTTCAATGGGATTCGTCTCCATTCCTCGAGGCCGCCTTATTGCCAACAACAATAACTGACCCCATAAACCAAAACTTTAACCCAAAAACCCCCTTTCCGTCCATGTTTGAATCAAATATTTGCGATTTTTATTTTGGATCTGCTTGACAAATTGAAGAACTGCTTTGTATAGGTGTTATTGTGTGTTGGCTTTGAGCGCTTGATGTTTGACAATATAATGATTCAGTGGGAGGGTGTCTTGGAAAAAAGATGGCTGCTTTTTTTAGTTTTCTGGATCACTGTGAGTGTCTTTTCATTTCCCGTGTTTGGAAGTGTCGTGGCTTGGGCCCAATCCTCAACCCACACCGTGGTGAAGGGGGATACCCTCCAGAGTATCAGCGTTCGGTACTATGGGAACCGGGACCTGTGGCCGAAGTTGTGGAAAGAGAATCCCTTTGTAACCAATCCCGGCCGTCTTCATCCCGGTGATGTTATTTCTCTCCTGAAAGATGTGCCCATCAAGACGGTTTCGGCACAGGGTGTGGGAGGGTTACAGTCCTTGATCGGGGCGGATGATGCCACGTGGGCAACCAAAGGGGTTGATGTCTCTGAGTATTGCAATGTGGAGGCGTTGGGTTTTTTATCGCCCGATGGTGTAAAACCCTGGGGTCGCGTTACCGCCGATGAAACAGAGCGGATCTTTCTGGCTCAATACGACAGCATCTATGTGGCGTTTGAAAAAGACCGCCAGGTCAAACCCGGTGACATCTTTAACCTTTACAGGGAATCGGATAACCTGGATCACCCGCTTACCGGATCGGATGTGGGAACCGTCGTTTTGTTTCTGGGAAAAATTGTCCTGAAAGAAAAGGTCGGTGAGTATTCGTTCAAAGCGGAGATCATAAAAAGTTACCGGGTCATGCGGGTGGGAGATCCGCTTCTGCCTTACAAACCGGTTTCACAATGCATACAGCCGTCAAACCCGGACTGGAAAAAATGCGGCGACGGCAAAAACTGCAGTGCCGCTATTGTGGCCTCTAAAGACCAATATGAATTAGAAGGCCAATATTCGGTGGTCTATATCAACCGAGGGTACAAGCACGGCTTTGAACGGGGCAATCTTTTTGCCATTGTGACCCGCATGGAGACATCTGGCACAAGCGGGGCAGACCTTCCGGACCTGGTACTGGGATATCTCATTATTGTGGAATCAAGGCTGGAAACGGCGACTGCGGTCGTGCTGAACGCGAAAAAGGATTTTCCAAACGGAACAATGATCAAAGCGGTAAACTTGAGCCATGCCCTTGAAAAAACCTTGGCGGACCAGGGAAAAGACATTAAAGAGATTGGCATCAAAGAAATTGATATTAAAAATGAGCTGGTTCCCGTTTTGATAAAGATCAAAGAAAATGTTGATTTGAAACAGGATTTACCTGATAGCCTCTATCTTCTGTCAACCATGGTGAAATGTTCGGCAAATTGAACATCAAAGCTGCCCGATTGAGAAAATGCTTGACTAATCCGGTTTATCCTGTTTTATATTCCCGCCATTCCAGCCTTAAATTCGAGTTTTTTGATACCTCATGACCATACCACAGGACCAAAGACAGGCATGGCTGGCCCTTTACATGATTTCTGGACTGGGAAATGTGGTCCTGAGGAGACTGTTTGAAAAATTCCTTGATGTAAAAGCCATCCTTGAAGCGGGTTTTTTTGATTTGATGGGGGTGGAAGGGCTTCGGAAGGGGATCGCCCGGAAGATTCTGGATCGTGGATTGCTGGAACGGGCTGAAGCGGAGATTTTAAAGGCTGAACGCGCTGGGGCGAAGGTTTTGACGTATCAGGATCCCGCTTATCCCGTTCTGCTGCGTGAGCTTCACAATCCACCCATGGTTTTGTTCGTCAAAGGGCGGGACATTCCCCTGGAGCAAACCTTTGTGGGCCTGGTCGGATCCCGAAACCCGAGCCATTACGGTTTGAAGGCCGCCGAAAACATCTCAATGGCCTTGGCGAAAAGGGGCGCCGGTGTGGTCAGTGGACTGGCAAGGGGGATTGACGGATCCGCCCATAGCGGCTGCCTCCGGGGTGGTGGTTTTAGCATCGGCGTACTGGGCACGGGCATTGATGTGGTTTATCCCAAATCAAACCGGAAGCTGTTTGAACAAATGTTCGAAGAGGGCGCGGTTGTATCCGAGTTCCCCATGGGAACAGCCCCCGAGCCCCGGAATTTCCCCATTCGAAATCGTGTGATCAGCGGCCTCAGTCGAGGGGTCGCAGTGGTTGAAGCAACTCGAAAAAGTGGATCTCTGATTACGGCCGCCCTTGCCCTCGAGCAGAATCGTGAAATATTTGCCGTTCCCGGAAGCATTGATTCTTTTAAAAGCACCGGTACCCACTGGCTTATCAAACAGGGGGCCAGGCTGATTGAAAACGCCGATGATATCCTGGATGAACTGTGGTTTTTGAAGCAAGGGGTGGGGGTGAATAAGGAAGGGGAAACATCATTGCCCCAGGGAAAGATGGAAGGCGTTGAGCGCAGCATATACGACATCATCGGGAATTACCCCATACATATTGACCAGATAGCACGCACAGGGGCTATGGATGCGGGCCAGGTGGCCATGATTTTGCTCAAAATGGAATTGAACGGAACCATTCGGCAACTCCCGGGGAAAATGTATGTGCGAAACTAATCCTTATTAAATTGACTTTTTAAAAACAAAGACTGGAACGAAAGAATGCCGAAAAACCTTCTCATCATTGAATCACCGGCCAAGGCCAGAACCATCAAGAAATACCTGGGACCCGATTTCAAAATCATGGCCTCCGTGGGGCATGTAAAAGACCTTCCCGTCAGCAAACTGGGTGTTGATATTGATAAAAATTTCCAGCCCGACTATGTCACCATTAAGGGAAAAGGGAAAGTCCTCAAGGATCTGAAAGCCGCCGGAAAAAACGCTGAAGCCATTTACCTAGCACCTGATCCGGACCGCGAGGGGGAGGCCATTGCATGGCACGTGGCCCAGGAGTTGGGCAAGGGAAAAAATGAACGGAAAATCTATCGGGTACTCTTTAACGAACTCACCAAAAGAGCCATTCAGGAAGCGGTTAAATCACCCAAAACCCTGGACCAGAATAAATTCGAATCTCAGCAGACCCGGCGTATTCTGGATCGGCTGGTGGGTTACCAAATCTCTCCGCTTCTCTGGAAGCGGGTCAAACGGGGATTAAGCGCCGGCCGCGTTCAATCCGTAGCCGTTAAAATGATCTGCGACCGGGAGAGGGAAATCCAGGCTTTTGTACCTCAGGAATACTGGTCCCTGACAGCTCACTTGAAAGGTGCTGAACCCCCTCCCTTTGAAGCCAAATTTTTCCAATATAAAGGGAAAAAAACAGATCTTGCCAATAAGGAACAGACTTTTGGTATTGTTTCCGAGATCCAGGGTCTTCCCTTTGAAGTCTCGAACGTCACCCAAAAACGGACCAGAAAGAATTCACCCCCGCCATTTATTACGAGCCTCTTGCAGCAGGAAGCCTTCAGAAGGTTGCGTTATTCCGCTAAAAAGACCATGTCCGTTGCTCAAAGCCTCTACGAGGGGGTTGATTTGGGAAATAGGGGTCTGGTGGGTCTTATCACCTACATGAGAACCGATTCCTTTAATCTTTCAAATGATGCCGCCAGCCAGGCACGCACATACATTGAAAAGGTTTTTGGAAAGGATTTTCTACCGGATAAGCCCAACCGTTTCAAGAGTCGCAAAGGGGCCCAGGAGGCCCACGAAGCCATTCGGCCCACTTCTGTGGAACTTGCACCCAAAATCATATCCAGATATTTGAACCGGGATCAGTTGGCCCTCTATGAACTGATCTGGAAACGGTTCGTGGCCTGCCAGATGAGCCCCGCGCAGCTGGACAAAACCCAGGTGGAAATCAAAGCGGGTAACGCCGGGTTTCGCGCCACCGGCTCGGTGATGGTATTCAAGGGGTTTACCATCCTTTATGAAGAACGGAAGGGAACATTAAACGCAAAAAATGAGCAGCGGAATGGGGTGGATGTCCAACTGCCGCCCTTAACAAAAGGACAGGTCCTGACCCTTATGAAACTGGATCCGGCACAACATTTTACCCAGCCGCCTCCGCGGTTCACGGAAGCTTCCCTGGTCAAGGCACTTGAAGAAAACGGCATTGGCCGGCCTTCCACCTACGCTGCTATCCTGGCCAATATCAGTGGAAGAGAGTACGTGTCCGTGGAAAAAAGACGCTTCATCCCCACTGAACTGGGGTTTCTGGTGACGGATCTCCTGGTCAAGAATTTCCCCGACGTTCTAAATACAACGTTTACAGCACAGATGGAAAACAACCTGGACCAGATCGAGCGGGGCAACGTGAAGTGGACCGATGTGCTGAGACGGTTTTATTCTTCGTTTGAAAAAGATCTGAACAAAGCGACCGAAGAAATGAAAGGTGAGGTGATGACAGACATCACCTGCGAAAAATGCCAGCGCCCCATGGCCATTAAATCCGGTCGTAACGGCATCTTCCTGGCCTGTACCGGCTACCCCAATTGCCGGAATACCGCTAATTTTACCCGGGATGAAAAAGGAAAGATTCTTATTGAGGAAACCTCCGATGCGGGGGAGGAAAAGGGGACCTGTGAAAAATGCGGCAAACCTATGGTCGCCAAAAACGGCCGCTACGGGCCCTTTGTGGCCTGTTCAGGGTATCCGGATTGCAAAAACATCTGGGCGCCGGAACCGGTGAGTACAGGGGTACCGTGCCCCGAGGCCGATTGCTCAGGGACCCTGGTGGAAAAGACCTCCAAAAAAGGCAAAAAATTTTATGCCTGCAATCAATATCCAAAATGTCGATTTGCCACCTGGGATGAACCCTACGACGGCGTTTGCCCCAAGTGTGGCACGCCGGTGCTGAACATCAAACGACCCAAAAAAGCAGATGGCCCCATTGTAGCCTGCAGAAAAAAGGGGTGCGGCTTCAAAAAACCCCTTTCCGCATAAGACCGATCAAGGCCCTCCCTTCCTCCGCATTTTGCGGGCCGCTTCTTTCCATCCCTTTCGCTTTTTCCCCCTGGATTTTCTTGAAGGATCCGGATCTCTTTGAGGGTCCAGGATAAATGAGCCCGGGGTCACGGTTTTGAGATCCGCATGGGGTTTTTGTTTTTTGTCGACCTTCTTCTCTTCTTTTTCCTGGCTGTCTTTCGATGGAAGGGGCCCTGAAATGCAATGGGCTGGGATCTCCGGTGCCAGAAACAGGTCTCCAAAGGGAAAGATCAGCACGCCTTTCTTCCCTGCCGCAGCAGCGGGGATCTCCAGCAGCACCGGATGTTGATCCCGACGGTGGCCTATGCGCAGGGCCATTTTTCGGTCGGGGGAAAGGGGCAAATATGAATTGTCTTTGGCTTTCAGGCCCCTTTCCATGGCCACGGGGTGGGCCCTTTTCCGAACGGGTGTATATAGCAGGCCCGGCAATGGAAGGTCACTATCGGTGTTTAGGATCCAATGCCGCTCCTGAGACCGGATCCGGTCATCTTCAGGCTCAAAGAGTGCCCGGTCCCCGCCCATCAGCATCTCATTAATATGGGAGCGCCTTACATGGCGCCACCCGTTTTCCTCGTGAAGGGCTTTGAGCAGATCCTTGTACCGCACAAACCCTTCTTCATCAGGGATCAGCCCGAATTCATCCGGTCGATACGCCAGGATATAGGTCAGCATGCGGCTGAGTTCAGTGACTTTTCTTTGTTGATGCCGTTTGCTCAGATTCCGGTCTCCTACAGGTCTTCGGTCCTGGCCAGTTGAGCGATGACGTGATCACGAATCTCACGGGGTGTGGGCAGTGGGGTTTTCATTTTTCCCTGAGAGATATGAGGTATCAGGATTTCAAGCCTCTTCCCGCCGCAGGAACAGGATTTCGGGGTTTTCCCCCGGGGTACCACCACCGTCCCCATACAGTCTTCACAGCGCATGACACTTTTTGATCCGGACCTTTTTCCCTTTTTGGCCTGCGGCTTGTTTTCCACTTCCACAATGTCCATTGAAAAATCGATGACCGTGGCGGCGGTAATGGCAGTGCCTACGCCGAAGGCATCGGCACAGTCCCGAAATTCCCGGATCCGGTATTCATCCAGACCTCCGCTGATAAAAAGTTTCACATGCTCAAACCCGCGAAGATCCAGCTCCCAGCGCACTTCTTCCATGATTTTCCTGAAATCCCCCCGCCTTGATTTCGGGGTATCCAGGCGAACGGCATAAAGGTCTTTTCCCAGGGCTTTTGCGACGTTTAAGGCTTCAAATTTTTCATCATTGTAGGTATCAATGAGGCTCACCCGCTTCACGTGGGGTTCAATAATGTCATGAAAGGCCCGGGTTGCCGCCACCGTGTCGCCCATAATCAGAATCAACGCATGGGGCATGGTACCGAAAGGCTCAATTCCAACCAGTTCCGCACCGAGGCCCAGTGCAACACCATCGCACCCGCCGATATAGGCATTCCGTTCCACCATGGGGGCAATGGCCGGGTGCATGCGACGGGCGCCAAAGCTGGTGAGGGGCAGGTTTCCCGCGGCTTTTCGGCAGCGGGCCGCCATGGTAGCAACCCCGGATGCCTGGCAGAGAAACCCCAGCAGGGCGGTTTCGTATCGACCAAAATCAAGGTATTTACCGCGGATTTCCAGTACCGGCTGGAAGGGGTGAATGAATGTGCCTTCCCGGATAACGCGGACATCCACCGGAAGGTCCTTGAGTAGGGCCACACATTCTTCCACACCCGCAAGAACCGCCCAGGGGAAATCCCTGGGGAAATCCTTGGCCAGGAATTCGGCGGTTACCACCCGATCAATTCCTTTGGCCTCAAGAATTTTCTGGGTCCTTTCAAAATAAACATCTGTTACGAGACCATCCCGTATCTGCTGAGAGCTGGCTGTATGGATCAAGATTGTCCTCCTTGTATGAGCATCCCCTGATTGAACCTCTATGGTACAGAGAATTGATATTTTCGCAAGTGGAAGGATTAAGAAACGTCAGGCCGTCAACATCACAACCAGCGTCGATAACAATAGGACATGCATTATGACAATGATTCGTTTGTTCAGATTGACGTATTCATTCATCTTCTGTAACCGTCTAAGACCTCCGCACAGCCGCCTGAACCTGTCCAGGGCGAGATACCGGCGGTTGTCCGAACGGGAATTGCCCTGAAAAGCAAATGAAGGATAGACGGCATAAAAATGGTCGTCCTTTAGGTCACGCAACATGTCATCAAACGGCGTTCCCTGCCAGGGTTCTTTTACCAGGCGATGTGCAAAAGAGGCGTTCAGAACATACGCGTGGCATAAACTGCGGAAGTTGATTTTGAGTACGGATTTGTTTTCTGTCTTCCTGCTCGCCTTGACCATACATCCCAGGAACAGTATTTTCCAATTTGGTTCAGATGACAGGAAATCAATTGAGGATTTAAGGATTTGAGGACCGAACCGATCAAAACAAATATCATCTTCAAAAATGAGAATGTTATCAGCACCGGCAGAGAGCCCTTTTTCCATACAGAGAAGATGAGATTCAAAGATCCCCTGCTCACAATCGATGGGATGCTTTTTCACAATAACAAATTCAACGCTGTTTAACAGGCCGACGGCATCAAACTGGGCTCTGGCCTCCTTTCGCCGGTCTGATCTTTCGTCTAGTGAAATACAGTAGATTTTGTCAAAATACTCCCAGCTCACGACAGATTCTCCGGTCCTATTTCAGGAACTCCTATGAATGATCACCAAAAAGGTAATCAGGGAGATCCCGGATCGATCCGATGCCCCGGGGTTTCAGTCCGGGCAGTGATTTTGCTCCTTCCAGATTGCTTCGGGGAAGAAGGCAGGTTGAAAAACCCATTTTTTCAATCTCTTTCATGCGCATGTCCGGTTGGCTGACCCCCCGGATTTCACCGGCCAGGCCCACTTCACCAAAAACAACCAGGTTCCGGTTCACATGTTTTTCCAGAAAGCTGCTCATCATGGCAGAAACAATTCCCAGGTCCGCCGCAGGTTCATCAATTTTCAGGCCGCCGGCCACATTGACAAAAATATCCTGGTCCCCCAGTTCCATTCCCAGGCGTTTTCCCAAGACCGCCACCAGGAGGGATATACGGTTCTGGTCGATGCCCCTGGCGGTTCTTCTGGGCATGCCCAGGGGGCTCGGGCTCACAAGGGCCTGGATTTCCACCAGCAGGGGGCGGGTTCCTTCCATGCAGGAAATGATGGCAGATCCAGGCACATCCTCGGGCCGTTCCGCCAAGAAAATACCGGAGGGGTTGCTCACTTCAGCCAGCCCGGACCCTTTCATTTCAAAGACACCGATTTCGTTGGTCGAACCGTAACGGTTTTTCACGGCCCGCAATATTCGAAACGCATGGCCCCGATCCCCCTCGAAATAGAGTACCGTATCCACCAGGTGTTCCAGGACTTTGGGGCCGGCGATGGCGCCATCCTTGGTCACATGCCCCACCAGAAATACCGGGATTGCTGAACTCTTGGCAAAGGCCATGAGTCTGGAAGCGGTTTCTTTGACCTGGCTCACACTGCCGGGGGGAGACGAGATATCCTGCGTATAAAATGTCTGGATGGAATCTACGGCCAGCAGATCCGGTTTGAGTTGGGCTGCACGGGTAAAGAAATCTTCAATACAGGTTCCGGTCATGACATAAAGGCTTTCCGCCCGAATGTTCAACCGGTCAGCCCTCATTTTGATCTGTTGCGCGGACTCTTCACCGGAAAGGTACAGGGACTTAAGTCCACGGCGCGCAAACCCGCCCAACACTTGAAGAATCATGGTGGATTTGCCGATGCCGGGATCCCCCCCGATCAGAACCAGGGAACCGGGAACCAGGCCGCCCCCGAGGGTACGGTCAAACTCTGCAATTCCGGTGTCCCATCTCAATTCGGGGGAAAGGGAAATGGCGTCTATGCACTCCGGCCTGCTCATGGTGGACCGACCAGTATTTTTACCACGGGGTGTTGCACACTCCTCCAGAAGGCTCCCCCACTGATCACATTCAGGGCACCGGCCCAGCCATTTCAGTGTTTCATAGCCACAGTTCTGGCAAACATATCGTGATTTGTCTTTTCCGGCCATACAATTCCAAATGGCTAAACAAAAAGGGGCAAGGGGTTCCTGGCGAACCGCTTGCCCCCATTCAGTAGGGGCACGATGCATCGTGCCCCTACTATTTGAATTTTTCCACGGTCTCGTGGTAGACATCCTTGGTTTTATTCCACAGGCCCTTAATCTCTTTGCTGAAATCACTGCCGCTTTCCGCCATCTTTTCTTCCAACTCGTCGATCTTCCGGTTTAATTTGGCGAGGGCTTTTTTGGTCTTCTCATCTGCCTGTCTGGCCGCCATTTTCAAAAACACCTTGGCATCGGCAAGGGATTTTTTGGCGGCCTCGTATCGACCCTTAGCATAATCCTTGGTGGCCTGCCAGAGGCTTTCCTGGGCCAGCACCATGGGACCATAGGAGGAAATGGAAATCACCTGAACCCCGTCTTCGGCCTCTTTCAATAGCTGATCGGCCTCTTTGCCCTTTCCCTCCGCCATCAGGAGCAGGGCGTTCGCCACTTTCCGTTCCGTGTATCGCAAGGGCAGATCGATTTCCACATAGACCAGGGACTCACCGGCCAGCGTCAGGGCCTCCGTACCCTTCTTTTTGTCATCCGCTTTCAGCGCTTTTTTCGCCTCATCCAGGTGCTCCCGGGTCTTATCCACACTGACAAAGCTCTGGATTTCGTCGAGTGAAACGTAGATGGGAACCAGATCGGGAATGACCTCTTCTGAATCTTCGTAGGAGAGATGTTTTTTCGCCACCCAGATATGGTCTTTGATGCGGGTGGTGGGGAGAGATGCTCGAATAATTTCCATTAGCTTCTGGCTTTTGGCCAGTTCCCCTCTCGCATCGGCAAAGTTATGGGTGTGAATGAAACCGCGCGCCTTGGCAATGTGCTTCAAGGCTTTGACCGCCAGATTGGCAATCCGCTCCTGCTGGGGAAATGAAAGGGGCTTTCCGGGTGATACCGAAACTTCTTCATTGATGGTTTCATCTCCCAGGACCCACTGGCTAAACCCCGCGCCCAGCAACATTGCGAAGGTTAGAACAATGGCAAAAAAAATCTTTTTCATAACAACACCTCCCATTCAATTCTCTGATCAAATTCTTCCCTGGAAACTCCGGCAGGACCCTTAATTATTTGTACCAGGAGAGGGTTGCAAGCTTCTTGATATCCCCCTCGGTCCGAACCACCCTGCCATTCTTGAAGTACACGAAATACACAAATTTTTCTCTGGGCTGAAAGTCGCCCACCATAACGGCATACCCCCATTCTTCAGTATCCACCTGGCGGGACATCTTATCCGGCAGGCCGATGGCCGCCCGGACCATATCGCCTGTCATATCGGGTTCCACCTGCCGTCTGGCCACCTTTTCAATCACTTCGTCGTCCCAGTTGCGATGTTGAAGCCGAATTTTGGATTCCCGGTATTGGGTCTCCGCACAACCGGCCAGAAGAAACACCCCCAAGGAGGCGTAAATGAAAATTCTTTTCATCATCGATTCAATCCTCTTATGTTTTCCATCAAGTGGCACTGGACGGGCAGAGACCGAACACGGCACATCCCGCGTGATCCGGTTTTCTGGCCTTGCAAACCGCGCGGCCGTGGTAAATCAGGATGTCGGAAAACCGGCGCCACCGATCCTCGGGCAGAAGTTTTCCCAGATCCATTTCAATTTTATCGGGGTTTTTGTTTTCCGTCAGGCCCAGTCGAATGGACAGCCTTTTCACATGGGTATCCACCACGACCCCCGGTACACCAAAAGCAGCACCCAGGACACAGTTGGCGGTTTTTCGGCCCACCCCCGGCAGTTTGATCAGTTCAGCCATGGTGGATGGCACTTCTCCACCATATCGTTCAACGAGTCCCTGGCAGCATCCTTTGATGGATTTGGCTTTATTCCTGAAAAACCCGGTGGGCCGGATATCCATTTCCAGCTCGTTGATGGGAGCAGCTAAGAAATCATCGGGCGACAGGTATTTCCGGAACAGGACCCGGGTGACGCCATTCACCTGCTTATCGGTACATTGGGCTGAGAGGATGGTGCTGATAAGCAATTGAAAGGGTGTTCGGTATTTGAGAGCGGTTTTTTCCTGCGTATAAAGCGGGTCCAGAATTTGAAAAATCTCTTTTACCCTGGTAGTCCTGCGCTTTTTACTTTCCACAATCCGCTTCTCTCCACGGGTTTGACAAAAAGACGCCTGCGACAGACTCTGACTCGCAGATACTACGATTGTGATGCGCTTGTCAATCTCAAATGGATTTCCATTTATCCATCCTGATGGTGTTTTTCAATAAATCCATCACCTGAATCATGCCACTGACGCATTTCCGGTTGACACCGCCCCTGTTTCCGTTAGTATCAGATAATAAAATACGGGTGTTGATCATGAAAAATATGAAAATGAAAAAGATTCTTTTCTATTCCCTGCATCTGCTCTGGATAATCCTGATTTTCATAGTGGTTCAGGGGCCATCCGCACGGGGTGTTTCAAATGCAGGCGAAATGATGGAGGAACCCATGTCAAAAAAGGGAGATCTAACCGAAGCGCAAGGGGAATATCTGCTCTTAGAAGCCAGAAAGACCATTCAAACGCGCCTTTCCGGCAAAACAGACGGCCCCCGGGAGACGAAAGACCTGCCGGCGATTTTCAATGAAAAAAGGGGCACTTTTGTAACACTGACCATCCGTGGAAACCTGAGGGGCTGCATCGGGCACATCATACCCCAGGAATCCCTTATCGAGGGAATTCGAGAAAATGCCGTCAATGCCGCCTTCCGGGACCCGCGCTTCGGACCGCTTACCCGGGATGAATGGAAAAATGTGCATGTTGAAATCAGCATCCTGACCGCACCCAAACCCCTTGCCTATACCGACGGCAAAGATCTCCTTAACAAACTCCGGCCGGGCATTGACGGTGTCATCCTCAAAAAGGGATTTCACCAGTCCACTTTTCTGCCCCAGGTGTGGGACCAGCTGCCGGATAAAAAGGCGTTTTTGAATCATCTCTGCCTAAAGGCGGGTCTTTCTGAAAACGCCTGGGAGAAGGGTGATCTTGAAGTTTCCACCTACCAGGTCCAGGCCTTTGAGGAATAATGCCCCCGAATGGAACCATTTCGCACCACCATTTTCGCCGGTTGGCGGTGGGGTCCATCATCGGGATCGGCATCTCTTCCGTTACCACCCAGATCCTCACCATTCGAGAATTCCTGAGCCAGTTTCACGGGAATGAAATCACCATCAGCCTGGTTATTTTCTGCTGGCTGGTCCTAACGGGAATGGGAACCCTTGCGGCGAAATGCTTTCGAAAGGCATCCCTTGGTCTCTACCTGGTGCTGGCGCTCACCATCGGCCTTTTGCCCCTTTTTCAAGTGGTGGGCATACGGATTTTCAGGGAATTCTTTTTTACCCATGGGGTCAGTCCGGGATTCTACCCCATCTTGATTTACGTCACCCTGGCCATCGCCCCCTACTGCCTACTCACCGGCTTTATTCTGCCCTACACCCAGAAGCTTTTCCAAACATCCTGCATCCCATTTGAAAGCGGAGAACTCTACATCACCGACAGCGTGGGGGATATCCTGGGGGGCGTTTTGTTCAGTTTCCTGCTGGTTTACTGGCTCAAACCCTTTGCTGTCATCGCCGTGGCCGCCTCTTTCCTGATCCTGGTCACACTGTTCATGATGGGCGTATTTAAAAAATGGCGTTTTCTGGCGCTTGCCATACCGGTTGCCGCCTTTTTTTACGCACTCACCTTGATGCCCTCTTTGGAAATGCGCACCCTCCAAGCGCAGTACGGAAATATTGCAGAATATGTGGAATCCCCGTTCGGACGGATTGTGGTCACAAAGGAAGGCCCGCAATACACTTTCTGGGAATCGGGGACGCCCCTTTATTCCGATTCCAATGTGATTGAGGCCGAAGAAAAGGTACATTACCCTTTAAGCCAGTTAAATGGTGTGGAGAACGTGCTGCTGGTGTCGGGGGGCTTGGGTGAAACCCTTGTGGAGATCGGTAAATACAACCCTGTCCGTGTGGATTATGTGGAGCTGGACCCGGCTCTCACACGAACGGCCCTGGCGCTTAAAATGATTCCGAAGGCGCCTTTTTTAAACATCATCAATACAGATGCCAGACGATATATACAATCGACCCACATGCGGTATGATGCGGTGATTTTGGATCTTCCGGAGCCCGACACCTTTCAGGTCAATCGCTTTTTCACCGATGAATTCTTTGCAATGGCAAAGCACGTCCTTAAAAAAAACGGCATCCTGGCACTGAATATGAATTATTCTCCAAACTACCTGAGTGACGTTCAAAAAGAAAAGCTGTCCATTCTTTACCATACCCTGGAAAGGCATTTTAAACATATCCTGGTCCTTCCCGGCGAGCAGGCCTGTTTCCTGGTAAGCGACCGGCCCCTTTCCGCTGAAATCCCCCGGAAACTGCAATCAAAGGGAATCGATACGGCCTACATTGACGGTTATTTCCACGGCAATATCACCCAAGAGCGAATTTCGAATCTCAGAGAAAATCTGGGCCAGAACAAAACCATCAACACCGATTTCAATCCCCGGCTCATGCAGCTGGTTTTCAGGGAATGGTTCACCCGGCATGGCGCCATGCCCACCGGTTTCATATGGGCTCTGGCAGGAGGGTTGCTGCTTTATTTCATCTTCATGAAAAAGGAGGAATACATCCTTTTTTCAACGGGTTTTACTACCATGGGCCTGGAAATGGCCATCATTTTTGCATTCCAGATCATCTATGGTTATGTTTATATGATGATCGGTGCCATTATCACAGCGTTTCTGCTGGGCCTTCTTCCGGGCGCCATGGCGGGCGTAAAATGGGGCGTCGGCAGTAGCGTGAAGGTGGGATTGTCGGAAGGGGCTTTACTGGTTATGTCGGCGGTTTTTTTATGCTGGTGCGGGTGGTTCAAGGTTGCGCTTCACCCGGCCTGGTTTCTGATCTTCTGCTTTGGTTTCTCATTTTTTGCCGGGTTTCAGTTTCCCGTGGTTGCCCAATTGATCGGCGAAGACCAAAGTCCCGCCGCCGGATGCCTGGCCGCGGACCTGTGCGGCGCGGCGGTGGGCGCTCTGGTTGTGGGAACGCTATTAATTCCTCTGTGGGGCGTGGGGATGGCGGTATTGCTGCTGATACTGGTGAAAGTTTCAAGCGGCCTGTTGATACTGTTCAGCCGACAGGCTGGAACATGAAGCACTTAAAGAATCAAGAATTCGGGTGAATGATCATGAATAAAATGATGACACGCAAGGAGTTCCTGAAATCCGCGGCCCTGGGGGCCTCAGCCCTTGTGTGCGCCGGGACGGGGTATGGTTTTTTGGGGAAAAGCGCGAACTGCACCGGCAGCATCAAAGGGCACATCACGAGAGATGATGCGCCGGAAAAACCCTGGAAATGGGCCATTGAAGGCTTTCACTATACCTCCCACGGAAAGAAGGTCCAGTGCCAGGTGTGCCCCAACCGCTGCCTCCTGGGTCCCGGAGACCGCAGTATCTGCCGTTCCAAAGTCAATATCCGGGGAAAGCTCTATTCCCTGACCTACGGAAACCCCTGTGCGGTACATCTGGACCCCATTGAAAAAAAACCCCTGACCCACTTTTATCCGCGCACCAAGGCCTTTTCAATCGCCACCACCGGCTGTAACTTCAGGTGTTTGAATTGTCAGAACTGGGAAATTTCACAGAAAAAACCGGAGCAGGTGGAACATATGACCCTGTTTCCCGAAGAAGCCGTAAAAACCGCCCTTGAAAAAGGGGCCCGTTCCATCGCTTACACCTACTCGGAGCCTATCACTTTCTATGAATACATGTTTGATACCGCCAGGCTGGCGCGACACGCAAACCTCAAAAATGTGCTCATAAGCAACGGCTACATCAATCACAAACCCCTCACGAGCCTCTGCCGGTACCTGGACGGGGCCAACATAAACCTCAAAAGCTTTGATAATGCCATCTACAGGTGCCTTAACGGCGGAACCCTTCACCCGGTTCTGAAAACCTTTAGAACCCTTCATGAACAGGGGGTCTGGTTTGAAATGACCACCCTGGTGGTACCCACGTACGTGGATAAACCGGAAATGATCAAACGCATGTGCGCGTGGATATTGAAGAACCTGGGGCCGGATTACCCCCTTCATTTTCTGAGGTTTTTCCCCCAGTATAAACTGAACCGGTTACCCGCTACGCCCATCGCCACCCTTGAGGAATTGCGAAAAATCGCGCTGGCCGAGGGCATCCACTATGTGTACCTGGGCAATGTCCCGGGCCACGGGGGCACCCAGACCTATTGTCATCAGTGTCGGAAGGTTATCGTTGGCAGAAACGGTTACTGGATCAAGGAAATCCATTTGAAGGACGGCAAATGCACCTACTGCGGAACCCCTATTCCGGGGCGGTGGAACCAAACCTAATGGTTCTCAGGGTGCAGAAAATCAGCTTCGAATTTATCCTGTCACCTAAATAGCAGGATTCAGAAAAATCTTTACTTTAATAATTCCGGGGACACAATACAAAATTATTGATTTCCCCTTTCTTCCCATAGACCTTTCGGTTCGGTCTTTCTATTCCGGAGTTGTTTTTCCAACAACACCCCAAGCTTATCAACGCGCAGATCACTCCAAGAAGCCTGCAAGCTCGCTCATGCTAACGAAGTTCTTGATATTTTCGTCTGAAGTTCGTCTTTTGAAAATCTAGGATTGTGTCCCCTGAATTGTCGTTATACACTGTATAAAAGACCACTGCTTCTTGCATCAGAGTCAAGCAAATCCTGCATCAAAACCCATATTGTGTTGAATGACCCTTGGGAATCTTTCGCTGGCGCTCTGAAGAACCCCTTTGCTGTCCCGAATCAAAAGTGCCCTCCCGGCCAATACTCTGATATCCGTCCTCACTGACCGGTTTAGGTTTAGGCTTAGGTTTAAGTTTGGGTTTAAGTGTGGGTTCCGACTTAGGTCTTTGAGGGGTTTTGATTGCGGTGCTTCTAACGTCAGGCTGAGGAGGAGTGGAATGACTGAACCTGAAATCGTCGGCATTAATATGCCCCCAACCACCTGAAGCATTATCAACAAGCCGTATCTGTCCTTGCTGACCGGCCCAGGGATTGAGATCCCATGTAACACGATGCATTGTTTCCGTGCCTCGACCAGACACAGATAATACACTGTTTCCCGAAACAAGAAGCTCTACTCTTGTCTGAGAACTACTGCCTCCTCCGACCAAGAAACTCAAAGAGCCTGCAGGAATAGTAAAAACATTTGAGGTCAAGGTTCCTGTCGGACCGTCTCCTTGAACGCTTCCCGGTTTTTGTGATCCAGATCCTTGATATTTTTCATAAGTACCAATCCAGTAATTTCCAACATGCTTAGATGGCTGACCACGCCGTCTTGCGGTTGGGTTATCACCATAGGTTGGCTGGTGGTTAAAAGCAGTTCCGGTTTTTGTCCAACCATTGGTCCTTCCGGTCTCAAAGTCCAAAGTCAACCCGGTTGAACCTGTACCGGTACTGGTCGTAGTTAGATTGCCTCCTGTATTGGGTTGGCAAAGATTTCGATACTCTTCTGTATCAAATAATTTCACGGCCATCATGAATGGGTATGTCCTTGGGAAAGTGCGCATTTCATTGGAACTGGGATTGCGGCCAAGTACGGCCTGGTACGCGTCTTTATAAGATTCACTGCCAGTTTTATTATTGTTAAGATACTCTCTGGATTTAAAGAAGCGGATCACTATCTCTTTTCTGGACATGCCACTTTGAAGATCACGGATCTGTTCATCTATCTCTCTATTTTCCGGATCTCTTTCCAAGATGCATTGAAACAGGGAAAAGACAAATGTCCGATCTATGCCACACGGGGCTCCTCTTATGTTCTTGGCAGCTTGAGGATAGTCTGTTATCCTGGTTATATCTCCGAGAGGATGTTTGCTTCCTGTTGGTGTATCTGAAATGGATGATGCGGACAGCACCAAAACCGGTCGTTTGCTCATATCCTGATGTTCTCTGGAGTAGAACCCATAGGAAGATTCCGGTGCTCTTCCGGACATGATTCCTACCGGCTTGATTATCAAACCGTAATTCGGTTTCCCGGAAAGCCATGCCTTGACCAGTGGAGTAATATCCACTTCGAGATACTTACCTATTTCCGAGCCGGGCTTGAAGCTTGCCATAGGGGAAAAGTCAAAGGTAGGCTGCTGAACCCAGCTGATCTCACCAGGTGCAGCTGGTTTCTCAGTCTGGCCTGAATGGTAGGTGCCGACGCCTTCCTGCCATGCGCTGGTGACTGCGTGAACCCCGACAGAGAGAGAATTCCTGCCTCCGGTATGGTTATGATAAAGTTTTAGCGTTGCTTTTTTTACAATGTTGGGGTCGATTCCGGAAAGATCAAATCTCAGGTATGTCCTTTTCTCTCCGCCGGTTGGGTGCCATCCAGCCCCAAGGCTCCCGTATTTCCCCCAGTTGGCTTTATTCCAGTTGCGGTAGGCATAGGCGTAGACATGGGAGTCGGCAACTGGAGACAAGTGGCCTACCTGCGAGTCTTGACTGACATTACCAGGATCGATCTTTTTCAGATCATCTGCTACAGAACCATCTACCGGGACCATGATCAAGGGATTTATTGCTATGATCTGCCATTCGTCCTGTCCTTTCTCCCAGAGAAAGACGAAAGAGACTTTCAGCTCGACCTGCTTGCCCTGCATTGTTGTTGCCCGCAGTAGGTAGTCTGCAGAACTGGCAATGCGCTGATCCAGAGCTGAAAGTTCCAGCCTGATTCTCTGCAGGTTGATGGATTTGTAGTAGTTGAAGAGTTCAGTGGCATTCTCCTTGACGTAAGGATATGTCATGACACCTTGCCAAACGGCGTCTTTCTTGAATGATTGCATCACAAGATTAATGTTTTTTGTTACCAATCCTTTTTCGAAACTGTATATCTTTTTCTCAATTTCCGGATTTTCAAGAGCAAACAAAGACGAAGTAGCCAAAAAAAAGAATACAATGAAGGCACTCAAACCCTGTATCAGTCGATTTGTTTTATATTTTATTATCATTATTTATTCCTCCCTTTACATCCATAACCAATAAAGGTACTGTGAGCCAAGGTTCCACCATGAAGGATAAGCCTTGAAATATTTCTTAACAGGTTCACGAACGGGATTTTTTGCATCGACACCTAATGCATCAAAAGTTAATTTCTGAAGTCGGTGGGCCTGCCATTCATTAGCCCCATATGTATGGGCAACTTCATGCATGAGCAAACTAGCTATTATACTCAAGTTATATTTGGCTGATCCGATGTTATATTTTATTGGACCAAATACATCATCATATTGTTGTATGCCATTAAAGAGAGTGATGGTGCCAGACCAATTATTTGCAATTTGACCGGGTGCACCATGGAAACCAAGCTGTTTCCCCTTTATAGAAATTCCATAGAATGGCCTATCTTTATAAGAAATTTTAGCAATAGAAATTCTTTTGGCATAAAGATTTAACAGGTCTGACATCTTTTTATCAGTTGCAGAGAGGTCTTTTGCCCGGTTTCTTATATATCGTATAACCTGATGGATACCATAACGCTTATCAGCATCCAGATCCCAGTTCTTGCCTTCATCAATGATTGTTTTTACTGGTTCGCCCAGCAATCGACGGGCCTTCGCTACTACCAGAGGATCTAGAAGCTCATCTGTTCCTACGATGTGAAAGATGAAGTTTCGGATACGGAAAATATTGGTTGTATTTACTCCAATCACGGCACCTTTATCGTCGTGAGAAATGTCCTGCGTGGTAAAGCCTTCGTCGCCATAAGCAGTGCCTGACGAAAAAAAGCTGTGGTCTTTATATTCGTGTAGAGCCCATTTGGACAGAGTAGTCCCTTGATGGCCTTTACCAGCATATACGTCCATCTTGAAGATAAATAAATCGGGATTCATCCATTTTTTTGCTTCTTCCTCAGTGGGGTAGTAACCCACACACACTGTGACCATTTTTCCACAACCATACACTTTACCTCTCCAACTGCCACCCATGAGCCTCGTCCTGATACCCAGGGCTGGCCCCGGCCACGTCTTGAAAATGGTTGTAGATATCCTACAGTTTGAAGGCAGTTCTTTGTCAGTGAGAAAGAAAGCACCTGGCCCGAAAGCAGACACATTGCCAGCCAGGATTAGCGTCAAAGCAAGGACGAGAAACAGAGGCACAGCCAAAGACATAATTTTGCTCTTTTTCATATTGCATTCCCCTTTCAACTAAGTTTTAAATTTTAGTACCTTAACGCCCAAAACCATGTCATGAAAAACAATAAATCTTTTTGCCAAGTCTGAAGCGCGGCCTATAATACAGATCTTCGAGATTTTTGACACCGGTAGCTTTTTCATATTTTGGGTTGCGGCACAGCCCGCGTTAGTTTTTACTGTATGATGATTTTATTAAATATTTTGATTAGTCCGCATCGTAGCCATAGCCGCCATCTCTATCTCTTTTTTTTATGTCAAGTGCTTGCATGCTGAATGATATTGTTAACAGCGGCTGCAGTTCATCAGAATGACACTCAAAGTGCATGCTGATTTGGGCTCATATCTCTCCTGATAAGAGCGAAAAGCTACTCCATCCTGCATCTTTTGCCTCTTACCACCAGTATGACCGTATCGCCTGGAAAACGATTATCAGCCGTTTTACAGTTATGCTCCTATATAGCCATGTACAACGGAATCTGTACATCAAGGGTTTCTTCTCCGGGTTTAATTTCAAAAAAGTTGCTCTCGCCATAGAACCCGGACGGGGGTCTTCCTGTCACGGAGTTGTGCTTGAATTGATAAAGTCCGGGTTCAAGAGGAATGACCCCTTCCGGGAAGTCGCTGATCTTCAGTTCTCTTTTCTCTTTTACGACATACTTATATTGACCGCTTGTGTCTCCCGCCCAGCGTTTCATGGTTACCCCTTCATCCTGCGGCTGCTTATCGTAACGAATGAGTGTTACCGAGTTTATGTCATCATTTGGTTTGGATTCTTTTTTCCATGGAAGCATGAAGAAGATTGGTTTCACCAGGCACCTGTTCTCCATGACTGAGCTAACACCTTTTCCTGAATAATCAAATGTCGCCAGTTTCTGCCAGGGGGCCGGGCTGTGTTTTCTTCTTACCGCCCGGGTTTTGATGACATAGCGACCCGGATCCCAATCCTGCGGCACAATCCAAACACTGATGCCCAGATTCCCGTCTACCACGCCGCGGGTGCTCTGTTTTAGAAGCGTACCATTGGGAGAGGCATGGTTCCACCGACCGGGTACACCGGCAGCACTGGAGACGTTTTTGATGGACCGGTCGTCACTGCCGGGGTCGATAATTACCCCGAATGTATCAGGCGGGATCGGATTGCACCGGTCGCTACGATTCAGCATCACACCAAATTTTGCCCCATTGTCGGCCTGGGAAATCAAAAGCTCAATACGTTCCAGACCTTCAATCGCATCAATATTGGGAACGATCCATTCGGCAACTATCGCCCCGGCATCTTTTTCATAAACAACACGGACAAACTCCATAAAAACCGGTTCTGCCGGCGGTCGACTCATGGCATAACCAAAACCTGCCAGGCCCAGAAGCAGGGTCGTAACCAGAAACCATTTTGATGTCTTACTGCTTAGCATCTGCATAAAATCACACTAACGAATCGTTGGGGAAAAAGGGTATTCTCAGACAGCCTCTTAGAAAAAAGCCTTCCAGGCTTTTCCCTGTTCTTCAATAATCAGTTTCATATTTTTTCATGGGCGTCCCACAGTCCGCTCTCGTCTTTCCCGTTCTGAGAGTGGTAAATTACCTTTGAGTCCTCTGGAATGTAGGTTCTCAAGTTCCATGCGAATATCCTCGTTGGTTATCTCAAGGGTTCTTATGGCTGCCGAATCAAACTGGGCCAGAAAGAGCAGGGCCTGTCTGGTACATTCCTCATCCCAGAGGTCAGGACGGCTTTGCCAGCGATCAATAACGCCTTGTGGTGTAATGGTGTGTGTTTCCTGCTTTCTGTCTAAAGACAGCGCTCCAGAAACCAGCCATGGGTCAGCTTCGGTAAGTGCGGATTTCATATTGAATCGGGGAACTGAATCTTTCTGGCCATGGCCTTTAATAATCATAAGATAAAAAAAACGATCCAAGTCAATATCTGCCGAAGATTCAGCAGTTTGATGATATGGCTCAGATTCTTTGACATAGAGGTCCATAAAGAGCTGCCGGATGCCGGCGAATTTGAATTCTTCTCTGCCTACAGGAAAAGAAATTTCTTTCTGAGAAACCGCGTCCAGCAGTTGTTTCCGTTTGTTTTCCAGAGTGACGTAAAAGGAGTCGACCGGTATTTCCGCGGCATAAACCTCCGGTATTGTTCGCAGGGCTTCTATCAATTTCCCCTCGTTTTCCAGCAAGAGCAGTTGTTCATAGAGAAGGCTGTAGCTGGGAGCCTGGGGCATGTTACCGGCAGCCGCAGATTGGGAGTCGGGGCGGTCCTCCTTTGCTTCTAGGGGCAAGGGGGTAATGGACAGATAAAAACAGAGGCTAACCAATGATATGCATATATGGAGGGTGAATGTTGCCATTGAAGATATATCCTTTATTTTAGTTGCAGGCTTTTCGTTCAGAGCCTCATTTTCATTTTTCGGTGCCTGCCTTTATCGCCATGAAGGATGGCAAATGCACCTACTGCGAAACATCCATTCCGGGGCGGTGGGATCGGGAAGCATAGCGGTTTATGCCACGCTTTGCGAGACCTGCCGGGTGTCCTTATTTTCCGGAGACAAAGCGGCCACTTCAAAAGCGCTGCAGTGGTGCTGAAACATGGCCCACTGGCCCCGACTACCGTCCCATGGCTCGCCTTTGCATTCTCCCAGGGCATGGGAGCTGTTGTGCCGGGCGCTGTTTTCAAAAAAACGGAAATCGCGGCACATGCGGCAGCGGATCAGATCCTCCAGGTTATGTTTCGCTTGGGGATGGATTTTATGGACCATTCGTCTCTCCAGGTATTTTTTCGGTTATTTTTTCCCAATGGGACCTTTGGGTTGGTATTCCGGGGTCGTCAAGCCAAGTATCACCCGGAATGTTTGGTAGTCAAAGGGGTTGAAAGCGCCCCGGTAAGCCACAACAGCGGCGCAGCCGCAACGGGAACAATCGGCCTGGTCCCCGTAGGTGCAGGCCTTGGGCCGACCATCCGATCGGTAACAACGCACCCGCCGGGTTACCGGGCAGGTTGACAAATTGTTCCATTGGGAAAATGCACCATGGGTTAATAATTGGCGGGCCATGGCCGGGGTAAAACCGATTTTTTCACCATATTTTTCCCTGAGCCGGAGCAGTTCTTTCACCAGCTGGTTTCGTTCCGTCAGGGGAATAAACAAATTGTCATCGTCCATTCCCCGGTTTGGTGTAACAAATGAAAACCCCACGCCCTTGATGGGCAATACCAGCATTTCCCGCACAAACAGTTCCAGGCTGTTTCGGTTCATCCTGGAAATGGTCATGTGAACGATGGGCGGGCGGGGAGCGGCTTTCAGGCTTTCTATGGCCATTTGGTATACCCCTTCTCCCCGAATGCGATCGTTTTCTATTTCGGGTCCATCCAGGGAAAGAATCCACTGACCGTTTTCAAGTTCCGGAAAGCCGTTTACGCCGTTGGTAAAGGCCAATGTGGTATCAAAAATTCTGGCAGCGGCCCGACAGATTTCCGGGCGAAGGGTGGGTTCTCCACCGTACAGGATGGCCGCCCGAAGGCCGCCTGCCCGCAGCTTTTTTAGAAATGCGATCATTCGGCCGTCATCCAGCTCCGGAGGGTGTTCCTGCTTCCACCAGTAGCAGTGAAGGCATTTGAGATTGCATCTATGGGTAATGTCAACCGCAACGGAGGTGGGTCGCCGCGTCAAGAGCCATTGGGCAAGAATCATCAGTTTTCCCGGGGTCAGGGGCATGATCGGGATTATCCCATTTCTTTTGAAATCTCAAGGGAAATCTTGATATTCTGACTGTCACGGGCTATAAGGGCCATTATTTGCAGCTGTAATACCTATCCGTAAACGGGTGTAATCAAAAGTGTTAGACGAGCTGGCAGCCAAGGGTGCACGATCTGAAC
>CAZPQA010000019.1:0-39923 GCA_964588535.1 uncultured Desulfobacteraceae bacterium | reverse complement strand
GATATGGGAATCGGGGGATTATCTGAAAAACATGCTCGCGCTTTATGGTCAAACGCCCGCGGCAATGATCAAGACGATTCTTTCAGATATGGGCACCATCGGAGCCCCGGAGATGCTGATGCCTGTTGAAATCGAGCATGACAGCATCAAAGCCCTGAAGACACTCATGCATGATTTCGGGGGCCACCGTTAGATTCAAATTTCCAAAGAAATTCCAGGGACACAATACAAAATTAAAAAAAAGGATGGCTGCAATCCATATCCGGTGGGTACAGGGCACCTGAAACCAAAAAAGGACTTACGGCGTTTTGCCATAAGTCCCTGTTTTTACTGGTGGAGCTGAGGGGGATCGAACCCCTGACCTCATGACTGCCAGTCATGCGCTCTCCCATCTGAGCTACAGCCCCTCAAAGCTCGTCTTTCATAACAGAAAGTATTTACTCGTGTCAATATGATATTGACAATCTTTTCACAATTTTTGTACAATTGTGGATTATAAATTTTGGATATATGGGGAACCGTTTCAAGTCCTCCCCAGCATATCGATCATTTGCCGGAGTGGTGAAACTGGTAGACGCGCTGGACTCAAAATCCAGTCTGCTTTATGCAGGTGTCGGTTCGATTCCGACCTCCGGCACCAAGTAAAATCAAGGGGTTAGCCTAAAAAGCTGGCCCCTTTTTTTATGCTACAAAATTGTCGTTTTTAGCCGTTTTTCGCCGTTTTTTGCCACCTCTATGGCACGGAAATGGCACTGTAACTTAGAAAATATTGTGCTTCCAGAAAAAAAATCACTCTGGGAGCATTTTTTTTGACTTTACACTTGACAATACAAAAGTAATGCTTATCTTTAAAGTATGGGTAGGGAAAAATCAAAGGAGGACAACATGAAAAAAGCAGCTTACAGCGTCAGGATGGATGAAGCGGAAAAGAAAAGACTGGAGTCTTTGGCGAAAGACCATGAACTTAGTTTCACCGGATTACTAACAAAGGGTGCAAGTTTTTATGGAGCGTTCCCGCCAGACTTCCTTGAACAGATACAAAAGGTCAGTCAGGAAATGGGGTTATCGGTTGAAAAGATTATTGTCCACTCTGTTATGGATAAAGTGGCATCCCAAAGCGCTTGGATCGAAGTAATCAAATCAGTACCTAAAGGGGTAATGCGCGCTTTCAAATGGAAAGATGGCAAGTTGGTTACCGGGGACGAACTTTTCGAGACTTTGCGGGATGAATATCGAGAAAAATTCACGGAATTAAAAAACAAGCTCGAAACCGCCGAGGATGGAAAGCGATTGTTCTTGAGCGAGGATGAGGCCTTTGAACTGACTTCGGCAATTTAGGAGATGTCCTGATGCGTCAAATCGTGGACTTACCCGGACTCTGTGAGCGTTTACCGTTCACAGTACACCAGGCTTACAAGCTTTGCAGGGACAAAGACCATCCCCTACCCCACAAGAAATGTGGGAAGCGGCTTCTCTTTGACCTTGAACGGGTGTTTGACTGGTTTGATTCTTTGCCGGGTAAAGATCACACTCTTTCAAATAAGGGGGGTATTTGATGAAAACACAAATAATCATTTCGATTTTGAAGAGTCTGGGGCTTTACGACCGAGCGCGAGAGAAATTTGACAGCGATGAACAACTGGCCGAATGTTTCGACAAGGATTTTGATGGACTCACCGCGATGTTTGCGGGCTGAAACGCCTAAACAATTTTGCCCTCGCTCCCCAAACGGGTCGAAGTGAGAATAAAATCAGGGGGTACTATGTTTTCAAATGCCGTAGACAATGCCATTAACGAACAGTTAGCTACTCCGCCTTTTGAACCTGATAAAGGGCGGCGACGAAGTGAGGTTATTATGGTGGCTATGTGTGACGCAATACCAAAAACGCAATTGCCCCGGAAGCGAAAACGCCGGCGGCGGCATAGAAAACAGACATTATATAAATCGATTCAGGCCCCTGTTTAGAGGGGTTTTTTTTTGGGCAAAAATTATATTTGGGAGAAGTTAGGGGCCAGCGATGGAAAAAATTCAAGCATTTGAAAAATTGATCGAGGAAACAGAGTGGGGCCTTATTCCGCTACACGGTAAAAAGCCTTTTGAAAACAACTGGCAACAATGGTGCGAAAAGAAGAGGCCATTCAACCCGGCTGATTATCAGCAAGGAAATAATGCTGGAATACCGGGCGGGCCAGCAAACGATGTGATCATCTTGGATATTGATTCCCTGGAAAAATTCAAGGCGATGATGGCGGAAAAGGGCTGGAATCTTCCGACAACCAGGATTCATGAGACTGGCCGCGGGCTACCCCATTTTATTTATCAATACCCCAAAAACGGTCATGAATACGGTTGCACTTCCGTCAAAGATCCGGATGGTGAAGTTGACCCGGTACCGGGAAAGGTCAAAACGGTATTCGACATTAAGGGCCTGGGCGGTCAGGTGGTTGCCCCGGGGAGTATCCATCCTGAAACGGGGAAGCTCTACACGGTCAAACAGGTTGCTCCTATTGCCCCTTGTCCTCAGTGGATTCTTGACCTTGTTATCAGGGATAACGGTAAAGGCCAGAAGGACACGGAAACCGGAAGGAATAGCGCCATAGAGGGCCTTCAGATACCCTATGCTGTCAAGCGGCTGATCGAAGAGGGGGAAGTCAAGGGCAAGCGCTCAGAGGCCATTATGAGCGCGTTAAACGCCCTTACGAAAGCATCTCTAAGTGACCAGGATATTATTCAGATTTTTGAGAATTACCCCATCGGAGAGAAGTATCTTGAAAAGGGCCGGACCCGGGAAAGGTGGTTACTGAAACAGGTGGAGAAATGCCGACAGGGAGGCCCCACGGGGCCAGTGAAGGACGTTTCATCTCGGGTCCGTCAATACCTCATAGATGAATTTCATGGCGGTGTTTTCAAGCTCAGTGACCTTAAAAGAGAGTTAAGTCTAAATGATAAGCAGTACACGGTGGCCCGGAATTGCATCAGGCGGATGGTAGAGCGCGGGGAAGTTGAAAAGCATGGTCATACTCTTGGGTGTTACAGGGTTGTAGACAAGAATAAAAATTGTATTGATTGGGATGCGACGGAGGCTAAAGCATCACCACTTATTTTACCTGCCGGGCTTCATGAGGTGGCAACTATCAGGCAGGGCGACATGGTGGCATTCGCCGGGTATAAGAACCACGCAAAATCCGCTATTGCCATTGAAACCGTCAAGCTGAATCTGGACAGGTTCAAGGTTCATTTTCATATCACAGAATATGCAGCACGGATGAAACAAAGGTTGATTGATTTTGGGGTTGACCTTCATCACCCGAACCTCTTCGCGTACCAGGTCGAAAAGAGCGACTACATACCAGACAAAATCGAATCCGGTGAGGGCGTACTAAATGTCATAGACCATCTACCGAATCTTGATAACTTTTATCTTGTGGGGAAAACTCAAGACGAAATTCACAGGGGGCTTGACGGTGCCATTTGTGTGATCACCCACCAGAAAAAGAACCCCGAGGATCTCGATGCCATCGGCGGTTCATTCTGGACCATTACCCCAACATTGGCAGTTACCCTCTTTATGGAAGAACAAATGGCGTACCCGGGGCGGATGATGATCAGGAAGGGGAAGGAACCCGGAAACGGTCACACAAACATAACGGGCCTGTCATTGAGGTACGAACTAAGAAGCGGGTGCAAGTACGAATTCGCGGAGACCGGATGGACACGTTAAGCGATACATTCGATACAAACGATACATTCGATACAAAGGGTACTCTGAGCGATACATTCGATACAAAACGATACATTCGATACAAAGTGTATCGGAGGCATGAAATCAGGAAAACGACTATTGAATCAATGGCTTATCACAATTATGGGCGACTCTCTCAGCTTGAAGTTGTATCGGATGTATCGATACACTCTATAAAGCGTGTGAGTGATTAAATAGTTAAGGGCTTTTCACAGAGGAAAAACAGAGTGTGCCGCTTTAGGCTGGCCCCTGGGCGGCGGGGATGATGGTGGGCAAACAACGGAGGAAAGAACAATGAACATGCACGATTTTGAAAATGGAATTGTTACTGAATGGTCGCCAAGTCAAAAATGTTTCCACGTTTTCAGTGTCAGGGAAATGATCCAGCATAACCAAAGAGCTTTCCTTCACGGATATGGAGCCGACTTTGTGCCGATTGCCATTCATGAGAACGATGAAAAGGCAGACGCATTCTTAAAAGAAGCCCACGAACACCGGCGAAAGCTGGAAAGGAGTTAACCATGGGAATCGTCAAATTAAATGTTATCAAACCCGCAAAACCGTTGAACATGGCGCGCCGGGAATTGGAGCGTCAGAACGCCCAGGCAAGACCATTTTGGATGAAGGGAAAAAACAAGAATGGAAAATAAACCGAAAGCAAAAGTATGCCCCATCAGTGGGAACGTGTGCGGGCCGATATGTGCTTGGCATACCCAAAACGAAGAAATCACGAACATCATGGACAAATGCGCTTTCCTGTTCACGCTGAAGGAGATTGCAACCAAAAATTGTGGGGGTTGATGTCATGGTTAGCCGTCCAAAGAAACCTTGCTCAAGACCTGGCTGTCCAGAGTTGACGCCAGCCGGAACGCGCTTTTGTGAACTCCATCGGAAGCAAGAGAATAAACGATACGCAGACAGGCCCGAACGGAAAGAAGCGAACCGTTTCTATTCAAGTAAACGCTGGTTGAAATTGCGCGCCATGTTTTTACGATCCCATGCCTTATGTGAGGTCTGCGGGGATGTTGCTCGTATTGCTCACCATTGCAAGGTTTCAGTGAAAGACGATCCGAGCAGAGCAATGGAGTGGGACAATCTCCAAGCGCTTTGTCAAAAATGTCATGAGGACGCCCACCCTGGCAGGTGGGGAGGGCGCAAGTAGCCTTTGGGAGATAGCAAAAGGATAGGCGGATGTGCAGCATTTCTCGCACGCAGACGCAAAATGGGAAAAATGTCACACTATAAAAGGGGAAAAAATACCATGGGAAGATTACCAAAAAGTAACAGGCTGAAGATTTTAAGCGGCAGTCGCCATGCCAGAAAACAAAATGCAACCACTCCTGAAGACCTGCCCATGTGGGACCCTCCGCCCTTTCTCGGACAGCATGGTCTCGAACTCTGGAATGATGTGGGGGGGACCCTGTTAAGAAATGGGATAATACAGAGTTTGGACAGAGCTTTATTTGAGGCGCTTTGTTCTACCTGGGATCTCATCCAACGAATAAGGGCAGTTATTCGGGAAGAAGGTCCGGTCATTGACGATGCTCGGAAATCCTTGAAAAAGCATCCTCTCATGGGAGCGCTGAACACAAACATGACCATGTTCAAGAACCTATGCTCAGATTTCGGACTTTCACCGGTTTCGAGGGACCGCCTGGGCCTTGTAATTGAGGATTTGGATACAGACGATGCTTGGGAGAAATTCGCGGCAAAGAGAAAAGAACGTCAGGAAGCCAGGGAAATGGAAGCGTTGATTGATCCTCCCATTAATAGAAGATAATTTCAGGCGTGATGCCTTTAAAATACGATTATTAACCTATAAAGAGATTGGAAAATGGATACACAAACGAGAGAATTTAAGATTTTCATAACTGGACGGAACAAGCAGGAACGAACCATTTCCGCGAGCATTTCCAGTGAAGCGCCGGTTGAGCGTTTCGGTGGTAAAGAGATTCTACTACACACCGAACAGGCGATTGATTTAAGCCGCAGTCCCTTGCCGCTTTTGACTTCTCATGACGCCGAGCAAGTGCCTGTCGGCATCGTCGAAAACTTGAAAATCGTGGGTCGGAAGTTGCGGGGTGTGCTGAGATTCGGAAGTTCCGCAAAGGCGCAAGAATTGTGGACGGATGTGTTGAACGGCATCCTTTCGGGGCTGTCAATAGGCTATCAAGTTCATGATAGTGAGCCACACGGTGATTCATATCACGTTACACGCTGGATGCCTCTTGAAGTCAGTTTGGTTGCGGTTCCTGCGGATATTTCGGTCGGTATTGGCCGGTCTTTAAATTTAAAAAAAGGAGTATCAAAAATGGATTTAGAAAAACGTGCAGAGTGGGGCGAATGTATTACACGCGCCAATAGTATATTGGAAAAAGCGAGATCAGAGAGCCGGGGGATGACTGAGGCGGAAGCGGCTACTTTTCAGAGCCATGCCGATAAATTTGATGAGCTTTCCCTGATCGTCGGTGAACCGGGTACAACGATCCGAGCCTTGGGGGTATCGGGGGCAATGGATAGGTTATCTCAGCCGGTTCATGAACCTGTTGGGAGGCCGAATCCTTCAGGCATTGTTGTTGGTCAGGATCGGGCGGAATTGAAACCCTGGAAAACTCGCGGCGAATTTCTGCAAGCCGTTTACAAGGCCGGGTTGCCTTCAGGCGATGTTGATGTGCGACTGACCCGGGCCGCAAGTGGGCTTTCTGAGGGCGTTCCTAGCGATGGCGGATTTCTGGTCGAGAACGATTTCGGAAAAGATATCGTCAGAACAATTTTTGAAAACGGCGACATCATTAAACGGTGCAACCAGATCGAAATCAGCAAGAATTCCAATTCAATAAAACTGCCTGGAATCGATGAAACATCCAGAGCAACCGGCTCACGATGGGGCGGAATTCAAGGTTACTGGCTTGAAGAGGCCGGATTAAAAACGGCCAGCAAACCGACCTTTCGGCAGCTGGAATTGAACCTGAGTAAAATTATCGGGCTGTGCTACATCACGGACGAACTTCTGGAAGATGCCCAAATTCTCGAAAAAATCTTGACTCAGGGCTTTACTGATGAGCTAAACTTTCTGCTTCAGGATAGCATTTTCAATGGCAGCGGCGTAGGCCAATGTCTCGGGATTATGAATTCCGGAGGGCTGGTCACGGTCGATAAGGAAGGGGGCCAGGCGGCAAACTCGTTTTTACTGGAAAATGCGGTTGCGATGTGGGCGCGGATGCCTGGGCCTTCCCGAAAGAATTCCATCTGGTGTATTTCTCAGGACCTTGAACCGGCACTTTACACTATGAGCCTCGCCGTTGGCACCGGAGGCGCGCCATGCTTTTTGCCTGGCGGACAGGCAAGCTCTGAGCCGTTCTCTACGCTTTTTGGGAGACCGGTTGTTCTGGTAGAATCTTGTCAAACTCTTGGCACGACCGGCGATATTCTGCTTGTCGATTTTAGCCAGTATATTTTGGCACGAAAGGGCGGAATTCAAAGGGATATGTCCATCCATATCAGATTTCAATATGACGAGAGCTGCATGAGGATGGTTCTCAGAGCAGATGGACAACCCAACATTGCCTCTCCGATCACGAGTTTCAAGGGTGCGGTCGAGATGTCGCCCTTTATTGCATTGCAAACCAGAAGTTAACAGTTTCCCTCGCTGAAGCCGTTTGAAAAACACTTCAGCTATGGGGAAAGCCGGGGTTTCTCCGCCCCGGGGTAGTGCCAGGTGTGCCGCGAGGTAACGACCGGCGGGCGAACGTAATGGCCCTCATTCCGCCTGGATGGTGCTTCCTCCATGATATGCTCTGGCCTGGGCAATAGTGCTCCGGTCGGGGCATATCAACCCTTTTTTCGAGGCCGTCAGACGCCTGAGAATCGACGACCTAAGGTGAAGCCATATCATAGCATGGGTTGAAAGTTCCGCCCGGTATCGGGAAAATGCTTGACATCCCTTTTCATGGTGCTAGAATGAAACTCTCTCAAAACATAAACCGCGAGGTCAGCGTAATGACCATTTTTTATGCCTATACGAATAGAATCCCGAAGTGGCTGGTATCCGTGAGGACCAGGCGGCTGTTTATGGCCGTGAGACCGCTTCGGGAATTTTTGTTTTTATGGGAGGTAGTATCATGGGATTTTTGCTTAATGCTGAATGGGACAACGGTATAGGGATTGAGGATTTGAAGATTTGGGGGACTGATCCCTTGTATAAATTTCTTGATATGTTTGACGAATACTTTGTTCAAGGGGAAGGTCCGAAAGGTGGGGACCATATGTACGGCGCATTTCTCTATTACCAGATGAAAAATATTCTATTGGACATGGACAGTACAATTTTTCGTTTCCTGAATGAAGCCACCGGACGAAAAAAGGGATTGAAGGAACAGAATATCGAGATGATCATGAATGCGAATGATGAACAATCAGAGGCGATTTATAAAAAGATTTTGGAAATGTTTGATAAGGTTGAAAGACAGGCCGCCTAATCACTACGAGGTGAGCCGTTCACATGGTGGGGCATAGGATACCATACCCGGGATAGCCTGATCAGCGAACACCGGCGACCCTGGCCGGTTTCCCGGGTATCTACAAAGGGAGAAAGCGAAAAGGGGGTTGCATATGGAATATTACGGAATTGAACATTTTCATATTAATAAAGACACTCTGACGGTGTTAGGTGATGAAGCCTTTAAGGACATATTAGCGGAGGCTGTCTATATCATTCCAAAGGATACTCTTAACGATACCCTTAGTAATTGCGTTTTTCTCATGCTTAACGAAGAAAAGGGTCTCTCCGCTTGCTTTATCCACAAGAAATTAATTACAGGAAAAAGTATTTTTGCTTTTTATGATATGTTTTATTCACAGAATAGAGATAAACAAGTCCATATGATTTTGCACGAAATTGCCCATTATGTCCTTGACCACAGTGATGAAGGACTTTCTGATGAAGACTATTACAACCACAAACAGGATAAAGAAGCTAATGTTTTGGTGGACAAGTGGACTAATGATTGGGAAAAACATTTTAAGGTATTAGAAGAAGAAAGAATGAAACCATGGAAAGGGGGTGATTAGATGGCCAATACAAAAGGCATTTACACAAGAAAATATGGCGATACTGTTTCCTATGGGATCGACTACATCCACCCTATTACCGGCCAGCGTATCAGGAAGATTCTAAAAGGGGTCTCAAGTCCGGAAGAGGCCGCAAAGCTTAGAAGCATTGAAATTGCAGATGCTAACAGGGGGGCTATTGACCAGGCGTATGGATTGAAGGGAAAGGTCAAGACGGTTTCGCTCGAAACAATGATTGATGAATACCTTGAATGGTCGAAAGAAAATAAAAAGTCATGGGAGACCGACTATTTCAGGGCGCAATCATTGAGGAAGATTTTCAAGGGGAAGCTCATGTCAGACCTTACGCCCTTCATGATTGAAAAATACAAGATGATCAGGGCAAAAGATGTGGCAAAGAACACCGTCAACAAAGACCTCATTCTTGGAAAACAGGTGTACGAAAAAGCTATTGAATGGGAAAAATACAACGGTGAAAACCCCTTTCTGAAAGCCTCTAAATTCAAAGTCAAGAAACCCAAAAAGCCGGGTTCCCTTTCACCGGAAGAGGTTGCAGCTATACGGGACGAAATCAAGCATTCTGTGAAACGGGATATGGTGGACTTTGATTTTAATACAGGATGGCGTATCAGTGAAATTCGGAACTTGAAGCATAAAGACGTAGACCTTCACAACGGTCTCGCATGGATCATGGACCCAAAGAACGGGGAACCCGCTGAAATTGACTTGAATGATGAAGCTGTCAAGATTATAGCCAGACAACCAAAAAAGAGTGAATACGTTTTTTGTCACAAGAATGGAAAGCCGTTCAAGACGAACTTGCATAAGGTGATAAAGAATGCAGCAAAAAGAGCGGGGGTTTATTTACCACCTCGTAAGGCATGGCATATATTGAGGCGTACATGGGCCTCTATGATGCTTCAGGGGGGATGTGATATAGAAACCTTGAGGGAATTAGGGAACTGGAAAGATTTTTCCATGCCGATGTGGTACGCCAACGCAGGGGGAAGCAAGCACAAAAAGAAGATGCTTAACAAGATTCCGAGTCTTGATCATGGCACGGAAATGGCACGGTCAGGGAAGGTCGTACAGCTAAACGGTTGATATATAAACAGGAAAAATCCGGGACACACTAAACTCAAAATCCAGTCTGCTTTATGCAGGTGTCGGTTCGATTCCGACCTCCGGCACCACAAAGTATTCCAAAGACGCCCAAAGCATAAAAACCCACCCTCTAAACCCCGATTATGAGTGCATATTCGGGGTTTTCTTTTCCAGTAAGTTCCATAGAAATCCATTGACAGCTGATGGCGCTGGAATACTGGATTCTGGACGCTCACAACCCGAAACTCGCAACCGAAGCACAATCTGCAATCTGAAATCTACAATCTACAAATCCCCCAACACCTCCCGCACTTTCAGAGACATGGACTCGGGGGTAACCGGTTTCGCCATAAAGTTCATATCCGAGGGTACGACCCCGAAGCGGGAAATAATCTCTTCCGTGTACCCGGACACAAAGAGTACTTTCATTTCGGGTCTTTTCTCCCGGAGTGCGTCCGACATTTCCCTCCCCCCGATACCGGGCAGGACCACGTCGGCCAGGAGGAGTTCTATCTCTCCCTCATGTTCTTCGCTGAGTGCTATTGCCGTCTCTCCGTCTTCGGCCAGAATGACCTGATAACCACACCGTTTGAGAATCGCGTGCATCAGATTACGAACCATCTCATCATCTTCCACCAGAAGAATAGTCTCGGTCCCTTTGGTCTTGGCGCGAGATTCTGTCCTTTCCCTGTCGCCCGTCTCCTCTTCTCTGCGGGCCACGGGGAAGTAGATCTTGAATGTGGTCCCCTTTCCCGGTTCACTGTAGGCCCACACATAGCCTTTGGCCTTCTTGACAATACCGTACGCCGTGGCAAGCCCCAGACCCGTACCCTTGCCTTTTTCCTTGGTGGTAAAGAACGGCTCAAAGATGCGAGACCGGGTCTCCCTGTCCATACCGACTCCGGAATCAACCACGGTCAGCATCACATATGGACCGGCGGCCGGTTTAGGGCCGTGCGCCCTGAAAAATGCCTCGTCAAGATCCACATTTGCGGTCTCTATGGTAAGGGGCCCGCCTTTGGGCATGGCATCCCGGGCATTGACCACCAGGTTCATGATCACTTGTTCCAACTGTCCCGGATCCATCACGACCGGCTTCAAATCGGGGGGTTTAACCGTGACGAAACGGATATTTTCCCCGATGAGGCGCCGGAGCATCGTCTCCAGACCGGTGAGAACACCGTTGACAGAGACAACCTCCGGCCGGGCAATCTCCTTACGGCCGAAGATAAGGAGTTGTCGTGTGAGAGAGGCTGCGCTCTTGGCCGCGTGAACAATCTCCTCTACATTGTCCTTGTAGAGGCTGCGCTCATCCATGTCCATGGAGATGAGATCCGCATTCCCCATAATGACGGAAAGCTGGTTGTTGAAATCGTGGGCCACACCGCTGGCCAGAAGCCCGACGACCTCCATCTTCTGGGATTGGCGGAGTTGGTCTTTGATTCCCTCCTTCTCCTTCTCTGAGGATTTTCTCTCGGTGATGTCCCGGCAGATACCGCCAATCGTCCAGATCTGTTTGTCTCTCCTGATAGGATACAGAGTGCCCACATGATATCGAAGGCCGTCGGGTCCGGTGAGCTTGTGTTCAAACTGAACCCGCCGGCCCGTGGCAAGGAGTTTTTCTATCTGTTCGCTGTACTGCACAGCCACATCGTCCGGGTATACGTCGCCATAATGCTTCCCCACGAGGTCCTCCCCGTTTTGGAGGGGGAACTGCGTCTCAGGGTTATTGGTCACCAGGAACGTCCCGTCCCGACCCAGCATAAAGATATGGTCTGAGAATGATTCCACCAAAGAACGGTAACGCCCTGCAAGTCGCTCTTCATCTTCCATGGCCCCGCTTACGTCCCGGATCAGGATGAGGACCCCCGATACTTCCCGGTCTTCTGTCAGCAGCGGCAACAGGCGGACAGACTGATGTCTGACCCTCACGGGAGGAAACCAGTCAGAATGGAGGATGGGAGAGAGGACCAGGGGCTGGCCCGTACTCATTACGTCTTTGATGGTTTCAAGGGTTTTGGGGGGGAGATCGGGAAATATCTCCTGGAGACGTCTTGTCCTCAGGGCCTTTGTATCCAGCCCTGTGTGCACTGTCATCCAGGAATTCCAGACCATGATGCGGTGCTGGTTATCCAGACCTATGACCCCCTGGTCAAGGGATTCCAGGAGGGTCCGGGCAAGGGTGTTCGAGGTCCATACATCGTGGGCTTTGTTCATTATCTGCCCTTCCTGCTACACCTCTTAGATTCATCGAACAACGAATTTCTTCCATCACTTCTGCGGTTCGTAATTCCTTGTTCGATATTCGATATTCTCTTTTTAAGGATATTTTCTTTTCCAAATATCCATACTCAAACCTTCATGGTATCCAGCAGATGTCTCACCGTCGACTCTGACACGATCAGGGCCAGATAACAGGTCATATCAGTATCCCCGATCCTCAAATGGCTCAACAGCACAACAGCATGGTTTGAACCATTAAATAATGCCAGAATCCTCTCTGAAAGTTGATCACGCCCAAGCCTGATAAAAACCGTGGGGAAACCGATCGCCAGCCGGGTTTTCAATTGATCACCGATGATGGAGATGGCGGCGTTGAGGACCATATTGCCCACCTCATTTAAGACGGTCTGGTCTGCGGTGGAAAGGCCGTTTATATCCTTTTCGGCGCCCAAAAGGGTGTTGATGAAAATCTGGGCCTGATATCGGCCAAACATCAGATAGGCCTGTCCGTCCCTGTCGCCGGAAAAGCCCTGTTGAACCACCGTACCGTCATGAAAGCCCTCCCTGTTGAGAAAGACCTTAAAATCCTTGATCCCCATGATCCTGATCTCGGGCACCACAAGGCTGACCCTGCGGTTCAGCAGATTCTCAAGGGCCAGGGCCGCCTGTCCCATGGCAATGTTCGTGAGTTCGGAAAAGGCATCCTTATCGGCCGCGCTCAGGTCAAGAAGCCGTTCCTCTCCAGCGAGGACCTCAATGGCATTGAGTATGATCTGCGGCTTTTCCATTTTAGCCAGAAAGGCCGAGACCCCGGCAGCGAAGGCCTCCTGCTTGGTCAGTTCCTGAAAATCTGACGAGATGACAATAATCTTGGCATCGGGGTCCAGCTCCTTTAATCGGCGGGTCAACTCTATCCCGTCCATCTCGGGCATGATGAGATCGGCCGTCACAACAGCGGGTCTCTCTGTCTGATAGATCTCCAGGGCCTGTTTTCCGCCTTCCGCTTCAACGATCTCATATCCCCCCTGCTCCAGGATCTCCCTAATCCGCCGCCGGGCATAACCCGAGTCATCCACCACTAGGATCTTCACGGTCCATTTTCCCCGATTTAAAAACATCTTCATAAAGGTCAGGATAGAGCTTCTTGGCACACTCCGGGCAGATGCCGTGGCTGAAACTCACATCGGCATGTTCTGTGAAGTAGGATTCGATTTCCTCCCAGTATCCCTCGTCATCCCGTATCTTCTTGCAGTTGGCGCAGATCGCAAGAAAACTGCTCAGGGTCTTGATCTCGGCCGCAGCAGCCTTGAGTTCTTCAATAAGCCTTTCCCGTTCAGCGACCTGCTCCATGAGTTCTTTTTCCCGTCTGATCCGCTCACTCACGTCCTCAATATATATAACGGTCCCGCAAATCTCGTCTTCAAAAATAAGGGGAGAGATAATGGCGCTCTGGGGCATGTTCACCGGAGAGCCCCCGTCGCCATCGGTTGGTATGGGAAGGAGGTAGCCGTGAAAGACCTGGGACAGAACAGCGTTCCGGCCCTCAAGGGCCTCATTAAAATATCGATCCATCTTTCGGTCAACAATATTCGGATAGAGATCCAGCAAATTCCTTCCGATTACCTCGGAGCTGTTCCATCCGCTGCACTTTTCAAGCCAGTGGTTCCATGTCGTAATCTCAAGCCGGGTGTCCGTAGTAAACAGACCAAAGGGGGAGCGATCGTGCACCCATGCAATCAAACCCTGATCCTGCAACATCTCTATTTCCGTCATCTCATCTTTCCCTCAAACACCGCTTCAATCTGCAATCCCATCTACCCCAGCTCATCCACCGCCTGAAGCAATAGCTCCAGGGATGAAACCCCGAGCACAATGATCATATATCCCTTGATCTCACTTTCCTTGATACGAAAGTCCGTTGAGATGATCAGACAGTGCTGGATCCCTTCATCACCCACGAGCAGGGTGTCAATGAATTCGTTCACGGCCTCGAGACGCATCCGGGGCACGGCAAAGGTGATATGCACCTTGAGGAGGTTCCCGAAGGTCCCGAGACAGGCATTGAGCAGGATATTCCCCACCTCGTTTAAGACCTCGCGATCCGATTCGTACAGCCTGTCTTTCTTTTCTGCCCCATCGGTCAGAAGATTGGTCAGGTGTACGGCCCCCTCGTGATTCAGCATGAGGCACGCGTCGCCTGACACCTCTCCGCCAAAAACCTGATGGACCGTAGCCACCTCCCCCCCCTTCATTAACTCATCCAGGGTCGGTTCAAGTTTATCGATCGGCCGGATAGTGATTCGGGGGACATCCAGGAGCACACGATGCCCTGTCAGCTCGGAGAGTGAGGCCCCGGCACGGGAAAAAGCAATATTGATCACCTCTACGAGTGCATCTTTCTGCTTTTCGCTTATATTCGTCATCCCTGCCCTCCCTTGAGTACCCTGTCAACGGTTTGAAGCACATCATCAACCACTACTGGCTTGTTTATGAATCCTTTTGCTCCGGCAGTCTTTACCATCTCACGGGACGATTGCTGGATGTCTGCCGAGACCACAACAACCCTTGCCTCCGGATCCACCTTGACGAGCTTATCCAGGACATCAAAGCCTGTCATTTCGGGCATGGTCAGGTCGAGCAGGGTGAGATCGGGTCTCTCAATGGAGAACTGCTCAATGCCTGACAGGCCGTCTCCGGCCTCAACCACGGCGTACCCGCCATCCTCAAGGATAGTGCGAAGCATCCGCCTTGAAAGCGCCGAATCATCAATAATCAGGATTTTGGACATTTAAAACCTCCGAATTTGATACCAGATTGGCCAACATAGATAACATTTTTCAGACTGTAAAGAAAATAGTGAACCTTGAGGGATCATATCATATCAGTGATCACCCTCGCCATATCATAGAGCGGCGCCACCTTGTCACTCAGGTTTGCCTCCACAACGGATCGGGGCATGCCGTAAACCACGCAGGTCTCTTCGGCCTCGGTAATGATAAGGCCTCCCTGAGATTTGATCCAGACTGCGCCCTCTTTGCCGTCCGACCCCATCCCGGTCATGACCACCCCCAGGACCCTGTCGTGGAATATATCGGCAGCGGACTCAAAGAGGACGTTTACAGAAGGACGATGGGGCGTGTCAAAAGGCCGGGCATCCAGATGGGCCAGAACACGTCCATCTGTTTCCCTCCGAAACTTGAGATGACGTCCGGCGCGGGCCAGGAGCACGGTCCCCGGCACAAATTCATCACCCTCTTCAGCCTCTTTCACACTGAGATGAGAGATCCGGTCAAGCTGTCCGGCATAGAGTTTTGTAAATCCCTCGGGCATGTGGAGAACCATGGCCATGGGGATCGGGAAATCTTCCGGAAACTGGGGGATCAGGGATTTCAGGGCAGGGGGGCCACCGGTTGAAATGCCCATGACCACCGCGTCGACCCTCTCTGCTCTGACATGAGTTGATACGGGGATGGAAGGGGCCTTTTCCGGTGGGGGACGGACCCGCACCCGGTTTATGGAAACATCCGCGGCCGTCTTGACCTTCTCTATGAGATCATCAGCGATTTCAAAGACCTTCTCGGTGCTCAGGGCGGTGGGTTTCTGGACAAAATCCACGGCCCCGGCATCTAACGCCTCCAAGGCCCTTTCCCCGGTTTCGCTGGCAATGCTTGCAATCACCACCGGTAGGGGACGGCGCGCCATCTGTTCCTTTAGAAACCCAACGCCATCCAACCCGGGCATGATGAGATCGAGGGTCACCACATCGGGGTTAAGCGCCTCGACCATCTCGAGGGCCTCTTTCCCGTCCCGGGCCGCACCCACCACCTCGATAAAAGGGCTTCGGGACAGCATTTCCTTAACGACCTTGCGAACAAACGCCGAATCATCCACCACAAGGACCCGTATGATTTTATTCATGGACTTCGCTCCAAATCTATAAAAATAGAATATCCAATATCGAACAAGGAATTCCGAACCGCAGAAGTTATGAATTTTTCGTTTTCTTTTGTTTTTGTTTGGCTGTTTTTATGCTTGTTACAAAGATTGAAATCAGCTCATCGTTCTCCTTAATCAGAGGCTCAAGCCTTGATGCTGATTTCATAAGGTTGCCTCTAACAATCATGAGCAACCAAACTTTTGTTTCCCGCAGTTCTTTAAGAGACACTTTCATCTTGTGGATAAAGTCAGAACGGGATTCTGCACCTTGGGCTTCGCCATAATTGGGAGCAGGCGATGTACCGCACCGAATCAGTTGTGCAGCGATATGCATTCCCACCTTTGTTTTTGGCAGCGATTCAGAGGTTCGAATAACTCGAATAGCAAAATCTATTAAGCGATCCTCAAGATCATATTCCCTGCTTCCCTTCGACATTCTGCGGTTCCTTATTCGATATTCGATATTCTCCCTTTTCATTTCTTCACATAAACAAACGCCCCTCCGATTTCCTCCAACTCAAAATCCCGGGTGACCGTGAGGAGGGATTCAGAGGCGCCTGTAAAGAGATAACCGGGTGTCGGCATATACCGGTGAAACAGATCCACTGTTCTCTTAATACTTTCTTTTGAAAAATAAATAAATACATTTCTGCAAAATATAAACGGAGATTCCGCCATGGATCGAACCTCATCCTCGACCATGAGATTGGCCCTGCGCCACTGGATCCTGTCGTGGAGCATGGGTGACACCCTGTGCCCCCCCGGATCCTCCTCAAAATACCGGGTCTTCAGGTGCGGCGGCAGGTTCCGGAAGGACCGGTCCCGGTAAACCCCCTGCCCGGCCTTTTCCAGGGCCGCGGCACTGGCATCACTGGCCTGTATGGTAAGGGGCCCCCGCCCGAACCAGCCGCCTTCCTCCAGGGCCATGGCCATTGAAAGGGGTTCCTCCCCTGTGGCGCAGGCGGCACTCCATATACGGACCGGCCGGCCGGGATAGGTCGCAATATATTCCGGGAGTATAACGTCGATCAACGCCCTGATCTGGTCTAATTCCCGCCAGAAATAGGTCTCCTGGACGGTGATGGTATTCATCAGCCGGCCCCATTCCTCGGGTCTGTCAGTATCGTATTTGAGCAGGTAATAATAATCGAGGAAAGAATCGAACCCGGCTTCGATAACCCTTGGAGAGAGTTTATCGGCTAAAATATCCTGTTTACCGTCCTCAAAATAGATGCCTACCCGCTTGTGGATAAGGTCCCGGAGGAGGGTAAAGGCAGAGGGCATCAGACCGAGGGTTTCTGAAAAGAAATGCGTCATAATTTCGATAAGATCTGCATGGCCATGGCAACCACCTTTTCATCCCGGTCCGTTGTGGCCACCCACTGGAGTTTCTCCGGTACCTGGGGATCCCGTCTCTCCCCCAGGGCGTGAAGTGCCGCAATGCGGAGTTCAGGATCGGTTGAACGGAGCGCCTCAAAAAGCGGAGCCAGGGCGCCCGGATGGCCGATAATCCCTAACCCTCTGATGGCGGCCCGGGCAATGTCCGTGTCAGGATCTTTGACTAAGGGGTCAAGGAGAGAGACCGTATTTTCCCCGTTCATTTCAGCAATCGTCTTGATCGCCTCTATGCGCACATGTTGGGCCGGGTCCCGGGTGATCAGGTCCGTTAAGGCCTCTGACACCTCTTTTGACCGGTGCCCGCCCATGGAGCGGGCGGCAAAAAACCTCACCCAGGGGGCCTCGTCTTTTAATGCTTTGAGGAGATGGGGAAGGGCCTCGCTTCCCTCCACATGGGACAGGGCCTTGGCCGCCGCGGCCCGCACCTTGGGGCTGTCGTTTAAGAGGGCATGAACCAGATGGGAAAAGGCCCGATCGTCATCGAGATAGGGTAGATTCTCCACAGCGGCCCGTCGGATATTCTCTTCCGGGTCCCGGGTCCGCTCGAGAAAACGCTCTATGCATTGGGGGTAACTGAAATACCCGGCAATCTTGACCGCCGACTCACGGACCAGCGGGTCCGGATCGGCCAGCAGGGTCCGGATGCGGTCGGGCATGTCCGGATGGCCCATGGAATTAAGCGCCGAAATAACTGCCTGGCGTACAGCGGCCTCCTCGTGACCGAGCTTGGCCATAAGCGTCTCAAAGGGTCCAAGGTCACCGATCTTGGCCATGGCCCCGGCCGTCAAAATCGTAAGTTCCGGTTCGTTTTGAAGCACCTCTATGAGGGCGGGCACAGCCGCGGGGTCCCCGATCCTGCCGAGGGCCATGACGGCGGCCTGGCGGATCTCCAGGTCTTCGGCCCGGAGTTGTTCCATCAGGAGGTTTGTCACGCGCCGGCCATGACGGATAAAGGCCTCCACCACCTCTTTTCGGGCCTCCGGATGGCCAAGGAGCCTGGAGAGTGCCCGCTCCATGGCCTGGCCTTCCATCCAGCCCAAGACAAGGGCCAGGGGTCTGACCCCCTCCTTCCGGGCTGAAGAAACAGCATCCAGGAGATTTTGAACCCCGGGCGCCCGAATCCCTGTCCGGACAAGATCTCTCACATACCCCCCCTCCCCATAAAGGGTCTCGTACCGGTCATACAGGGAGGCCAGGGCCTGGGCAACCGCTGCAGCAGGAATGCCCGGTTCGTTTAAGAGCTCCACCAAAGGGGAGATGATCGTATCGTCTCCCAATCTGCCTAAGAGTTCAGCTGTGGGGATACGGAGAAGATCGTCTTTCAGGAGGGGGACCAGACGGGGTGTGACGCTCGCATCACCGATACGGACCAGGGCGTCAAGGGCCGGAAAAGCCAGGAAGAAATCCCGCGATTCCACGACGGCCACAAGGGCATCGACCGCATCCCCTGCCCGCAGTTTCCCCAAGGCCTCGATGACATGGTATCTCACATTGGCGTCAGGATCGTTCAGGGCCTCTGTGAGCCCGGGTACGGCCCGCACATCTCCCCGCTCACCAAGGATCTGCACCACCTGGATCCTGAGCCCTTCATCGGGTTCTTTTAACAGCCGGACAAGGGGTATTAATACATCTATCTGACTGAGGGAGAGGACCTCGATGGCGCTGCTCAGGACATTAAAATCCCGGTGTTCTTCAATGAGGCTTCTTAACAGGGTGGTGACCGCCTCCGGACTCCCGTACCGGATCAGACCGTCAACCGCGTCGCGCCGCACCCGCCAGCTATCATCGCCCAGGGCCTGGAGGAGGGCTTTGGAGGCATCCTCAATTTTCTTACCGGGAGTATCCATAGGGTTCAATTATATCACACGCTTATCGTTTTGTCAGCGATAGAGGAAATTTCGGATTGAATCTGAAATCTACAATCTCCCCAAAATCTCCCCAACACTTCGGGCCAGATCGCGGAGGTTGCCGACGCCCTTCCGGGTTTCTTTGACCCCTTCGGTATTCTGATCACTGACCTTTTGAACTTCGTTCAGCCGCCCCAGGATCATATCTGAAGCAGTGGAATGTTCCAGATTGGCGCGGGTAATGAGCACGATCTGCTTGGAAGCGTCATGGGCAGTGGCGGTCATTTCTTTTCCGGCCTTGGTCTGTTCGGTCATGGCCCTCGCTATCTCGCTTGACTGACGGCGCAGCATATCAACGGCCTCGATCATCTGGGTTGAACCGCTCGCCTGCTCGCCCATGGCCCGGGTCACGCCCTCGATCATACGCGCGAGGTTCTCCATCTCCCGTGAAACCTCTTCCCCGGCTGCCGCCTGTTCCGTTAAGGAGGTGGTGGTAGTGGCCGCCCCTGCACGCATGGATTCCACGGCCCGGGAGATCTCCTGAGATCCTTTTGCCTGTTCGGCAGTGGCCTGCGTCACCTCATTGGCCAGGCTGGTTGTACTCTGGGCTACCTTGACGATCTCTCTCGCGGCCTTCCCCTGATCATCCATGGCCTGGGTGAGTTGGCCGGAAATCTGTCGCATCTGGGCGGTGGACTGAATGATATCCTGTGCCGATTTAGCCTGTTCGGCTGTGGCCTGGGTCACCTCGATTGCCTGCTTGGCCGTACTGTTGATGTCATTACTCACTGACTGGCCCGCCGCAAGCTGCTCTTCGGTGGCCCTGGCTATCTGTCCCACTAATTTCGTTGTTTCATCGATCCCTGTCAGGATCTTTTCCAGACCCCCGCCCGCCTCTTCAGCCAAGGCGCTCCCCTCCTCGGCCACACGCAGCCCCGCGTCGGACGAGGCCACGGCCTCCTGTACGACCTCCTGTATCCCCTTGATAAGGGATGAGATATCCGTCGTTGCCCGGGCAGCCCGGTCGGCCAGGTTCCGGATCTCCTCCGCCACCACGGCAAAACCGCGTCCGGCGTCTCCGGCCCGGGCCGCCTCGATGGAGGCATTCAGGGAGAGGAGGTTGGTCCGCTCCGCGATAAGGTTGATGGAATCCACGATAGTGGTGATTTCACTGGTACGTTTCCCCATTTCACGGATCACGCCGGTGGACTGGGCAACGGATTCCCGGATCTTCAGGAGACCCCCTATGGATTTCCGGACGCTCTCTCCCCCCTTTGTGGCATCCTGCGAGGCCTGTTTCGATTTCTCATCAGTCTCCTTGGCCAGGTTCACCACGGAGTGGATGGAACGTTCCAACTGGGCAATGCTGGTCACGGCGCCCTCAGCAGAACCGCTGATATTAGCGGCATTCTCCGAAACCCCCTGAACAGAAGCGCCCAGCTCTTCTATGGAGACGGAATTCTCTTCAACAAGGGAATTCAGATTATCGGCCACGGCCGACACCTCTTCAATAGAAGCAGCCATCTCATTCATGGAAGAAGCGCTCTCCTCTGCCGCCGCCCTCAAATCATTTGCATTTCCCGCCACACCCTCGATGGAATTCGCCATCTCTTCCATGGAAACGGATGTCTGGTTGATGGCGGTGTTCAGGGTATCCGTATCTCCCTGAACACTCTTGATGGAGGCGGCCATTTCCGTCACGGACCCGGCCACCTCCGAACCCGACGAAGCCATCTCCTGAGCAGATTCGGTCACAGCCTGAATGGAGGTGGTCATCTCCTCGACGGAGGACGCGGTCTCATCTAAACCTGAAGCGAGTTCCACGGTTCCGCTCGACACCTGCTCAATAGAAGCCGCTATTTCATTGATGGTTGACACGAGTTCCTCGGTTGAGGTGGTGACGGACTCCGCCTGTGCGGCGGTTTCCTTGAGGGATGCCGCCATCTCGTTGGCGCCGCTGACCGCCGCTTCAAGGGCCGCCGTCTGGGTCTCTACCCCTTCGGTTACTCGATCGCTGACACGGCTGATCTCATCGGCCTCTCGCGTCACGGCTTCGGCCTGCCTGATCGCGTCCCGGATTTCAGTCTTCTCTTTTTCTTCCCGATCGGTTTTCTTTTCTTCTGTCATGGCTTATACCTCCTTCTCTTTCTCAACAGCCTTGTTCAGTTCTTCTTTCTCCTGCCGGGTCAAAACCTCATCCACATCGAGGACCAAAATCAGACGTTCTCCGATGGTGGCAATCCCTTTCAGATAGTCCCCGCTCAACCCGGATATGCTATCCGGCGGGGGCTGTAAATCCTCTTCGGGCAGGGTGACGAATTCTCTGGCCGAATCCACGATCAACCCCACATTTCGCGTCCCGGACCGGACCACCACGAGACGCGTGGTCAGGTCATAGGGGATTCTGTCAAAACCGAACCGCGCCCTCAGATTGATGGCCGGAACCACCTGACCTCTGATGAAAATGAGGCCCTCCACATAGGACGGGGCATTGGGGACAGGGGTCATCTGTTCCACCATCTCCATCTGCTTCACCAGACGGCAGGGTATCCCGTAATCGGTACCCGCCAGATGGAAAAGGATGTACGGTTCTTTCTCTTTCTGGTTGTCATCCATGTTGAACACCTCCTTGCATCTCGATTCTGGCATCTTTACTGCGCGCCACCCTGCTCAGTTCCGCCGTATCCAGGATGACCACGGCTCGCCGGTCCCCTAATTCCGTGGCCCCTAAAATTCCCGGGACCTGGACCAGGGGATCGGAGACGGTCTGGACCACGATTTCCTGTATGGTTACGACCCGATCCACCACAAGCCCCAGGGTGCCGGTCCCCTGACCGATAACCAGGGCATATCGGGTATCCATGGGTCTTTCCTCAATCCCGAAAAACGGGCAGAGATCAAACAGGGCGAGGACCTCGTCACGGTAAGAGATCATCTCATTATTTTCCATGATAGATACGGATGATGTTTCAAATTCGACAACTTCCCTCACAGACGGTTTGGGAACGGCGAAGACCCGTTCTCCCACCCTTACGATGAGGGCATCCACGATGGCCAGGGTCAGGGGAAGTGCCATGGTGAAGCGGGCCCCCTGATCCGGTCCGGTCTGGAGTTCGAGAGACCCCCCTAACTCCTCGACCCTGTTCTTGACCACAGCCATCCCAACCCCCCGCCCGCTCCCGAGGTCTGATCCATTGCGGGTGGAAAAGGCGGGTGCGCAGAGGATCTCCAGGAGGGTCTCCATACCGGGGATAATTTCATTATCGATCAGACCCCTTTCTCTTGCCCGGCGGGCAACATCTTCCATCTGGATACCCCGGCCGTCATCTTCCACTTCGATGACCACCGCATCCCCTTCAGTAAAAGCCCTCAGATAGATATTTCCCTTCTCGGGCTTTCCCTTTTTCAGCCGCTCTTCCCCTGATTCCAGACCGTGGCTCACGGCGTTTCTTACCAAATGAAGCAACGGATCCAGCATCCGCTCCACAACGAATTTGTCGATCTCCGTTTCCTGACCGCTCATGGAGAGTGAGACCTTTTTCCCGCTCTCAGCGGCCATGTCGCGTGTCACAAACTGCATCCGTGTAAAGACATTGGCCACGGGTACGAGACGGAGCGCCATGACCCCTTCCCGCAGATCCCTGATCTGACGTTCCATAACGGAATGGATCTCCTGCAACTCCCTGGCCTCGGAAGCGGGGAGTATATCTTCTACATATTTGACCCGGTCCTCAAAGCGTGAACGGCTGATCACAAGGTCGCCCACGCGCTGCATCAGATCGTCGACACGCCCCAGATCCACACGAACAATGTTGGAAGGGGCAACAGATTCCCGGGTAGCCGTCTTTTCAGGCGGCCCCCCCCGATCAGACGGATCAGACCCTGCTGCCACCGGTTCCACGACCTGCTCTTCATCACCGGGCGCATAGGTAAGACCATCTTTTATCCATTCCTCAAACACCTTTTCATCGGCCTCGCTGACCACCACAAACCGGAAGAAGACCTCTCCGTTTTCCATGATTTCCGGCGCCGAGTGAATCAGTTTCCCTGTACCCTCCAGACGTTTGCGGATACTGTTCACATTGACCCCCCTGGCGGAGAGTTCCGCGCTGGGCCGGAATCCAAACTTCCATGACCGCTCTTTCTTTCCCGTCTTTTCTGTCTGCCGGACGGCAGTCTCCTTTTCCGGAGCCGGGGCACTGTCCTCTTCGGGCGGGGCAGTTTGAGGGGCCTCCGGTTTTGACGAAGCGTTTATCAGCGAGTCAAGACGCTTTGATATGGACGAGGTAGGGGGCAGGGGCGATTTGTCGCGTCTGGCGGCAATCACCGATTCCAGGGCCTGAGTTCCCTCGATGAGCGCAGCCGTGCCTTCCGGAGAGAGGTGGTGCGGATCCTGACGGAGGACCTTGAGATAACTTTCCATCTTGTGGGCCAGGCTTTCTGTCTCCCTGAGTCCGACCATGCCTGAGAGGCCTTTAACCGTATGAAATTGGCGGAAGAGTTCTTCCAGCAGGGACGGGTCTATCTCCTGGGCCCCGGTATCCGCCTCTAAGGCAATCAGGCTCTGGCGGATGCGGGTCAGGTGCTCATCCGATTCGACAAAAAACTCATCGAGAAACTGGTCAAAAAAGTTTTGATCTATGGAATCGTTCATCAGTTCCTCCTTATCAGCTTCTTCCTATCAGCTCTCCCACGCTTTGGGCAAAGACGTGGGGATCAAAGGGCTTGGTGATGTACAGAGAAACCCCCGCGCTCAGGCAGGCTTTGCGGCTCTCTTCATCCCCTCTCGTGGTGAGGACGACAACGGGGATATCACGGTATTTCTGGTGGCTTCTGAGGAACCTGAGGACCTCTAATCCGTGCATATCGGGCATGTTCAGGTCAAGGGTCATGAGGTCAACGGGATCGAGTGCCATCTTTTCGATGGCATCAAGCCCGTTCCGGGCTTCGGAGAACTGGACATGCGGGATCCCCTGGAGCGAGGCCAGGACCATCCGGCGCATGGTGTTGGAATCATCCACAATCAGGATATGCTTCATGGGTTTCTCCTTGGATGAGGGTTGGGGTGACAACCGGACCCTTAACTCATGAATCAGGGGAAGGAGCTGGGTCCCGAATTCGGACTTAGACAGAAACCCGTCGGCACGGATCTCTTCAGCAACGTCCCGGTATTCGGGGTTGTCGTAGAGGGTCAGGATCACCACCAGAGGTGGGTCCGGCTGTTCTTTGATCTTGCGGGTGGCCTCCAGACCGTTCATATCCGGCATGGCGATATCCATCAGGACCAGGTCGGGCTTCAACCGGCTCACAGAATCAATCGCCTCCGCGCCGGAATGCGCCCTTCCCACAACCTCTATTTGAGGATCCGCGGAGAGGAAACGTTCGGCCACGTCTAAGAATTCCTTATTGTCGTCAACTAAGAGGAGTCGCATGGGATTTTTGATTTCAGATTTTTGATTTCAGATTGTGGATTTTATTTTATCCGGGTTTTCAGGAAATACAATCGGGGGAATACCTGAGATGGGGGGGAAAAGTTCCCTAAGAGCGGGTTGGGAGTTGCTGAAAAGATGAACATCGAACATCGAACGTCCAACATCGAATGAAGAACCAGAAAGACACTGACCCATGGAATTTCGAGTTATGGGTTTCCACACATCACGTTTCACGTTCCTAATATTCAATGATTAGTCCGGTTCGGATGGCGTAGCGGACCAGGCCGGCGACCTCATGGATGTCGAGGCGATCCATGAGCTGGGTGCGGTGCGTGTCGACAGTCTTGATACTCAGATCTAACTTTCGGGCAATGTCTTTGGTTGAAAGGCCTTCAGCAATAAGCTGCAGGATTTCTCTCTGGCGTGGGGTCAATATTTGGAAAGGGCTTTGCGGGTCTTCCTGGCGCTGGACATACTGTTCGATCACATGTTTCGAGACCGCCGGGCTGAGAAAGGTCTCCCCCCTCATGACGGCCCTGATGGCCAATTCCAGTTCTGAGGTGCCGGAATCTTTCAAGAGGTATCCCCTGGCGCCGGCACTCAGGGATTGAAGGACATACTCCTCGTTGGCATGCATGGAAAGGATGATCACCTTTACATGCGGGTACTCTTTGATAACACGTATGGTGGCTTCCAGCCCGTTGAGCCCGGGCATGGCGATATCCATCAGGACCAGGTCGGGATAATGGGCCTTGACCATCTCCAGGGTCTGGTGGCCGTCCCCGGCTTCCGCCACCACCTCTACCCCCTCGAGGGTCTTCACAAGGGCACACAAACCGGCCCTCACAAGGGTATGATCTTCGGCAAGCAAAACACGAATGCTTTTCATGGGGTCACTTCATGTATGATTAAAGGGATGAAGACCCTGATTTCGGCCCCTTTGCCCGGCCGAGACTTCAGATTGATCTCGCCGCCGGCAAGAAGCGCCCGCTCTTCCATCCCCAGCAGTCCGGAACTTCCACCGGACCGGGCGTTCTCCATGGCATCGGATACGTCAAACCCGATACCGTTGTCACGGATTATTAATCCCAGGCCTTTTTTGACCGGGGCCACTTTTACGTATATCCCGCTTGCCCGGGCATGACGAAGGACATTGGTCAGGGCTTCCTGGACGATACGATAGCAGGTCGTCTCGATCTCCTGGGGGAGTCGTTTGATGGAAGGGTCTCCAATAAATTCTATCTTTATCCCGGAGGTCTGGGACTGCCGGTCTAAATACCATCTGAGAGATGCCATCAGCCCCAGATCATCCAACATGGAAGGGCGAAGATCCAGTGAGAGGTTGCGGACCTGCTGAAGGACCCGCTCAACGATCCCGATACCCTCTGTCAGATAGCTCTCCACGGGTTCTGCCCCGGACACACCCATGGCGGCCTGCAGATTGATCTTTATGGCGGTCAGGGCCTGGCCGATCTCATCATGGAGCTCACGGGCGATCCCGCGCCGCTCTGCCTCCTGCACCTCTATGCGTTTCCGTGAAAGGATCTCAAGCCGTCTACGACCGGCCCGGGCCTTGGCAATCAGACGATCCAGCTCATTGCGGCGTTGGCTCAGATCTCTTTCCGCCTTCTTCCGGTCCGCGATGTCTTTAAACACGGCGATGGCAAAAGAGACCTCACCCTTTTCATCAAAAATGGGGGCAGCGGATACCTCTAAGGGAATCGTCTGCCCCTGTTGCCGGATCTCCATATCATTTATGGTGGATATCTCACCGGTCAATGCCTTGGCCAACGGAGATCGTTCCCGGGGGTACAATTCATCGGTCCCCGCCGCATGGGCACAAAAGACCTTTGAGAGGTCACCGATCCCGGCTTCGGGGTCAAGATCCTGAAGTCCCATGCCGAGCAGGTTCCGGGCCGAACGATTCATATAGAGCGGTCTTCCGGAAGCCTCGACGATCAGAACCGCTACGGGAAGCTGTTCAAGCATCTTGAGGGAATGCTTTTCAATCAGCGCCTCTTTTTCTTCATGCCACATGGTCTGTCTCCCGTTTCGGTAATCAAAGGTCTCGAGACAATATAAGTGTGGAGTTTGGTATACTCACCGGCTGATCGCCTTCTGTTGGGCCTGATCTTTAATTATAGAGTTGATTATTCTCCCGCAACAGCATCATGCAATGCCGTCTTCAGTTGATCTAAGGTGAAAGGCTTGGGAAGTGCGCCACGGAAGCCGTGTTCCCGGAAGTTACTTATGATAGGATCATTGGAGTAACCGGTAGCAACGATCGCCTTGACATCAGAGTCAATCTCTAACAATTTCGCCATAGTCTCAGCCCCTCCCATGCCGACTTTATTGGTCAAGTCCAGGATGACCATATCAAAAGGCTTCTCTGATTCCATTGCCTTTCTGTACATTTCAATCGCTTCAACACCTTCTACGGCAACCTCTGCATTATATCCGAGGCGGGTAAGCAACGCTTTAGTAACGTCTCTTAGGAGTTCCTCATCGTCCATCACCAGGATTTTTCCTCCCTGGGTTACGGATATTTCTGGTGCAGGCTTCTTTACGGGGGCTGCCTCAACAATCTCTTTTACAGATGCGGGAAGGTAGATATAAAGAGTTGTCCCTGTCCCCAATTCGGATTCTACCGTGATCAGCCCCTTATGTTGCTTTACAATTGAATCAGATACCGCAAGCCCCAGCCCCATACCTTTTTGAGTACCCATATCTTTGGTCGAAAAATAGGGGTCAAATATCTTTATAAGGTCTTCTTCAGATATGCCGACTCCCTGATCTTTTATGGAAATCTTGACATATTTGCCATCCTTTAATGTCAGAGCGTCTTTCCCCCCTATGTTAACATTCTCACAGGAGACATTGATCGTTCCCTGTCCGACCATGGCCTCCTGCGCGTTGGTTACAATATTATAGATGACCTGTTTCATCTGATCTTCATCAACTTCTGCCGGTGAAATATCGGCAGGAATAGAAAACCTGGCATCTATACCAGAGCCCTTCAATGAAAAACCTACAGAATTCTTTACCAGATCACCGATCGAAACTGTTTCCTTAATCGGCCCTCCGCCTTTGGAAAAGGTAATCAATCGGGCAGTCAACCCCTTTGTCTGAATGGAAGCCTTTTCTGCTTCGACCAAGTTTTTAAACCCTTTACTCCCTGGTTTCATCTCCATTCTGGCAAGGGAGATATAGCCCGCAACGGCGGACATAAGATTGTTGAAATCATGGGCAATGCCGCCGGCAAGGACACCCAGGGACTCAAGTTTTTTGGTTTTCAGAAGTTCTTCTTCCATTTGCTTCTGTTGAGTGACGTCGCGGTTACTGCCCCGCCTGCCGAGGTAAGTCCCATCGGCGTCATATACCGCCTGGCATACATGGTTGATCCAGCGCTCTTGGCCGCTGCGGGTGATAATCCGATAGTCGATGGAGGGTAACTTTTCCAGGCCCTGCTCTTCGCCAAGATGATTGACAATGGTTGAATGGTCGTCGGGGTGGACTATCTTTTCAAGCAGCCCGGGATCATTGATAAACGCATCGGGAGCGTAGCCGGTAATCCTTTCACACGATGGCGAAACGTAGATATGGTGACCATCCTGTGCAATCCAGTACTCCCAGTCATGGGTAAAGTCAATAAAGGTGTGGAAACGTTTCTCGCTCTCCTGCAGCGCCTCCTCAGCCTGCTTGCGAGAGGTGATGTCCTGTCCGATGGCAAGAAGACCAATTGTATTGCCGGCAGCGTCCTTCAATGTCTTGTCATACCATTCCGTAATGATTCCACGCCCATCTTTTGCGACAATCGGGTTAATGTTGCCCTGGGTCTTAATGTCGCTAACGGCTGTCCGGAAAACCTCCCTGGTGCGGTCGTGGTTCTGCTCCGGCAGAAACGTCGAGAACCAGTCCCTTCCTTGTACTTCATTCAGCTTATATCCACACAGCCCTTCCATATAAGGGTTGAAGTGGACGATCCGGCCTTCTGTGTCGAGGACCAAGATTATTACCTGTGCCGTATCAATCAGGCTTTCGGAAAACTCTTTTTCTTTGCGCAGCGCCTCGTCCGATGACTTAAGTTTTTTAACAAGCCTTTTCTCTTCATCGACCTGCTTTATGAGCTCTTTCTCCCGTTTGATCCGCTCGCTCACATCTTCAATATATCCGACGGTTCCACAAATCTGCCCGCCTAAAATAAGAGGTGAAATGATGGCGCTCTGGGGCATGTTCACCGGAGGGTCAGCATCGGCATCGGTTGGTATGGGGAAGAGGTAACCGTGCAAGACCTGGGACAGAACAGCATTGCGGCCCTCAAGGGCCTCATTAAAATATCGATCCATCTTTCGGTCAACAATCTCCGGATATAAATCCACCAGATCTCTTCCCATGACCTCCTTGCGGGTCCGTCCACTGTGGTTCTCAAGCCAGCGGTTCCATCCTGTCACGGCAAGCTTGCTGTCGGTGGTAAACAGCCCAAAGGGGGAGCGATCGTGTACCCATGCCACCACACCCCGATCCTGCGACATCTCTACTTCCGTCATCTCATCTTTCTCCCAAATACCGTTTCAGCCGTAAACCCATAGGATTGATGATTGCTGATTGACTATGGAGCATTTATGGTTGATATCCATTTCGTCCTCCATGAGGTTTTCTCATGCGGATTCTATCAACGGTCTTAGGGAACTGGAAGAAAATAATATACGCATATCGTACAGAACTTTTGTTCGTATTCAAGGCGTGATAGCAGGTGCATAGTGAGCTATGTGCCTGTTGTCGCAACGTAGAAGACGGGCAAAAGGGCAAGCAGGATGCGTAGATTATTTTTTGGAAGTTCCCTTACTGTCGGAAATGATGATAATATATGGGGGATGATTAGTTCAAGCGTTTTCTTTGAGCAAGCACTCGTAAATGGGTGGGCGCCAGCTTCGGCAGAGCTATTTTTCCAATTCTTTCTTAACTGCAACCCCTATCTTTTCCAGTGTATAGGGCTTTTTTATGTATTTGCCTGCGCCCAATTCCTGGGCCATATCCACCTCTTTTGTTTTGGCATACCCGCTGGCGATGACCGCCTTCTGGCCGGGACGGATCTTGATGATCTGCTGGTAAGTCTCCCGCCCGTTGATCCCTTTGGGCATGACCATGTCAAGGACAATCAGGTCTATTGTGTTTTCCTTTATGTATTCAATGGCCTCTTCACCACTTGAAACCGCCTCAGCCATGTAGCCCAGCTTGGTCAGTATCCCGCATGCAATCACCCTTTGCCGCTCTTCATCGTCAACCACCAGGATCTTCTCTCCATGTCCGAGATAATTTTCCAAAGGGGTCTTTTCCTTCTCGTCAGAAACACCCTTCCGGGTCACCGGAAAGGAGACTCAAACGGGGAGAGAATTATACGGAAAACAACAACGGAGTAAAATGGAAGGAATCAAATCACACAACATAACCTAACCGGCAATATAACGTGCATTAAGTCAGCATAGCACCTCCGCCAAATCCATGCAAAACTACCAGATCAATCATTCACCTTTCCCCAAAAAACCCTGAGAGAACAATGAGATAGTATAGCATCGCATTCCGATAGTCGCTGAAGGGGGTATCCAAAAGATCTTGAGGTATTCCGTTTAGGGTTTGCCGACCACCTTCAAAGGGTCATCAGCGACAGGATTTAATCCGGCAGATTCCAACTGGTCGCGAAGTTTTAGGATCGTCGAATATGGAGTATTCAGGTGGAGGGGGTTCCTTGAACAGTTCGACGAACGCCCGATTGCCTCTTACATGATGTCCATCCTTGTCACAAATCTGTATGCTGTACGGATTCAGGTCGATAATGTCGTCAAAGAGGGCCCTTAGTCTTGCCGCTTGCCCCTCCGCCTGTATGAGTTCAGTAGCTCCCTTCTCTAAGACCTTAACCCTTTGTTCTAATTCTTCATAGGTTGGCTTTTGGGCCATCAGAAAATCCTCCAAATTTAAGGTCCCTACCTCCCACCCGTGATGCCAATGAAACCAGGAAGTGGCGTACTAATATTCTCTCCCGGAATTCTTGAAGAAGTCAACTAATTTTTGCCTGTATTTATGATCATACTGTTTGTGTGTGAATACATCCAGATGATTACATTCTTTGATGGTCCACATTTGTTTTGGTTCTTTTGCCTGTTTGTAAAGCCGTTCACAATGGTGGTATGGGACTATTGAATCCGAAGCGCAATGGATCAAGAGAAGAGGAACCGGCGGAAGCTGATCAATCACTTCCCCTGGACTGTAACAATCGCTTACTGCAAGAAATGAAACAGGCCATATCTGCATTGACAGGCATGGCATTTGTCCGATATTTTTCCGGACACTTGAAACCATAACATCCCGGGCCTCAGTTCTGTAAGAATAGAATGTTCCTTCAAGGGCAATTGCACGTATTCCTAAAAACTTATTATTAGCTATGGCCGTGATTGCATTGGCTCCACCAAGGCTTTGCGCAAAAACGAATATCTTACCATTATCAATATCATGTCTCGATATTATGTACTCAATAGCGGCAACACAATCCTCGTAAATTCCGACTCTATCCGGGGTGCCTTCGGACCGACCATAACCCCTATAATCAAAGGTAAAAAGATTGAAACCGTGCGATGGCAACCAGCAGATTTGTTTAAAGTAATAAGTCAAATTTCCATAATTGCCGTGAAAATAGATTATTGTTCCAATTGCATCTCCGATTGCCGGAATAAACCAGCCGTATAACTTAGTCCCGTCTTTACTGTTGAATAGTACTTCTTCATACTGAAGATTATAATTGTCAGGAGCTTCATAGGTTATATGGTTGGCCAGGTAAAACTTTTGATCTAAGCATCCAAAAAACAAAAGCACTACTATAGCAGAGAGTATGGATAGGATATTTCTCAATCTATTTTGAGGGTTTCTTTGTGAGACATATCGCCCGTCGGCAAATTTCATTCCATAAGGCTTGATGACCAACTCCAGATCATGACGGATACATGCTATGATACATGCATCATCCTTGCGTACCATAATAGCCAGAATTTCGCAAGACTGGCAGATCAATACTTCACCTTTTGATCGTCAAATCAAACAGATGGTTTAGGAAAGGTAGCGTCGGGAGTATTGTCAAAATTCGGCCACAAAGGTTGAATTTTAGGTCAATGCAAAAGTGAAAACTGGCAGATGACTCCTTGAAAATATCAGGGCTGAATGTCGGTAATCAACAAAACTGGCAGGGTGGTGGTGGTTATAGAAAATGAAAAAACCTCGATGCCCTCAAGAACCACCTTGGCACGCCCCTCATGTTGGCCTAAAGAGAACAGATAAAAGAGATCGTTGAAAAGCTCACGGTCAAGGTGTTGAAGGAAGCACGACCGGGTCGTCTTGAGGAGAATTATTTTGCGTTTCGAACCGGGAGCGCCCTGGGGTGCTCGGTAAGAGACTGATCTTTCCAATCCTTGGGGCCAAGATAGAAATGGAAAAAGGCGGAAACCTCGGAAATTCCATTCCACTCCCAGACAGGGCAGCAAGTCAGATAGATCAGGTTTGTGATGTGGCAACCGCCCTTGCAGCCGCCGGTAGGTGGGTGCGTATTGGTGATTTTGGGGTCGTACAGGCCGGTCAGTTCATCCTGAGTGGGCATACGCCAGTCTGTATAACCGCCTCCCCTATAGTTGCTGCAGTAGCTCTTGGCTTCTTTCCAGGTTATGGGACCCCCGTTATCCTTTGCGGCCCACATGAGACCTGAGTCCGTATCCTCGACCGTCCCGTTGTCATAGGCTACAAAACGGCTGTCCTTGGCAACCACTTTGACTTGGGAACGCCCCGCTACACATCCTGCCAAAAAAATTACTGCAACCACGAATATGGCTATCTTTTTTATTGTCCTGCTCCCTGAAATTTCCACTTTGCCGCTCCATGCGATCGCATCGTTCGAAAGTCCCCGTATCTGCCTTCTGGACGGTGAATACCATACCTCAATCAAATCAAAATGTCAAGGATGGGCAAAGCGGATCCGGGGTTTTCAAAAATATGTGGAAGAATGATACGTGCAAAATCTTCCCGCTCATATCGCCCCAAAAAAGTGAAGACTGCCAGCCCAAAACGTGAAAATCCCCGAACGAATAAAATGGCAGGAATAAAATCACACAACATAAACAAACCGGCAACATAACGTGCATGATCCTTGCGTACCACATTCCCCGAGATTTCGCAAAGCTGCCAGATGAATTGTTTCGTTCTGTTGGGTTCTATAAACATGAATTGGAGGGTGTTTTAAATCATGCAGGGAGGTGAAATCAAACTATTACGACAACCTTCTCGCTGCCTGATGTATGTTGGAGATACCTCAGTCTGAAAGGCTTCCGACCCAACCCGGCCGGAAGCCTTTCTATTTTTCTGTCTGGACCATCAACCTTTCATATGGCCTTGATCAATCTTTGGTGCAGGTTATCAAAACCGCCGTTTGACATGATGAGCACTATATCCCCTGCCCTGGTTACGGACAACAAAGACGTCAGCAAGGAATCGGTGTCAGCAAAACAATGGGCCTCAAGCCCCTTTGCCCCCAGATCGGAAACCAGCTGCCCCACTGAAAAACGCTCCGCCACAGGAATTTTCTCCATCATGGGCGGTTCACGAATCATCATAACATCCCCATCATCAAACGAACCGGCGTATTGCGCCTGAAAAATATTCCGCCGGCTGGAGTTGCTTCTGGGTTCAAATACAACAACCAGACGCCGATGGGGATACTTCTGCTTCACAGCCTGAACGGTTTCTTTTACCGCCGTGGGGTGATGGGCAAAATCGTCCATCACCATAATGCCCTTTTTCTCGCCAAGTATCTCCTGGCGCCGCTTGACGCCCTTAAACGTTATTAGCGCCCTGAACAGGGCATCCCGGGGCACACCCAAAACGTGCGCCAAAACTACCGCTGACAAGCAATTTGAGATATTATGACGACCAAAAAGCGGCGTTTCAAAGGTTGTCTGTACCTGCCCGCCCTTGGCCACCTTAACTGCGGTAAATGCTTTCGAGTCGGCCATATCCGCGATCTGCCAATGATTCCCCTTGCCGAATCCATAGGTTTCATCCCGGCATGCCGCCCGCTTGATTTCACGACAAATGGTTTCATCGTCGCCATTGGCAATCAGACGTCCACGGGATGGAATCAAATCGATGAGACTTCGAAAACTGCCGATCACATGGTCCAGATCCCGGTAAATATCCGCATGATCAAATTCGATACTGGTCAAAATCACAAACCGCGGATTATAGTGTAGAAACTTTGGTCCTTTGTCAAAAAAAGCGGAATCATATTCATCCCCTTCAATGACAAAATAACGCCCTTTACCCAACTTGAAATTCGTTTCAAAATTGCGGGGTATACCACCAATCATAAAACCCGGATCCATCCCGGCGGTCTCCAGAATCCAGGCAATCAATGAAGAAGTCGTCGTTTTGCCGTGGGTACCGCTGATGACAATGGATTCTTTATCCCCAATGGCAAACTGCCTGATGGCCTGAGGAAAGGAAAGATACGGCAACCTGAGGCGTGAAAGTTCAGCCGCCTCGGGGTTCACCCGGGTGATCACATTGCCCACAATGACCATATCAGGTTCCGGTGACAGGTTCCCGGGTCCATATCCATCAAACACCGGAATTCCAAGCGATTCAAGAAGCAGACTCATGGGGGGGTAAACATTCGCATCTGAGCCGGTAACCACATATCCCTGCTCTTTGAGTATTCCCGCAAGTGACGCCATGCCTGTTCCACAAACACCCATCAAATGAATATGTGACAGTTTTTCGGGACGTCCGTTCAACCCAGGCCTCAACCCAAGGTCCTCAGACTCTTTTTCCGATTGAAAAGACATTAAAAAGCTCCTTTTGCTCCCCGTATTGACAAAAATCGCTGTGCTTGGTAGTTTTCGGCTGTCTTAAAACTTTCGTTCATCTCAAATTTGCCAAAAAGGAGATTCCCATGGAAAAAAAGTTCTTTTTCAAAATCTTTACGGGTCTTTTTCTGACGCTGTTTCTGCTATTACCACCCGCTGTTTCAGCGGAAGAGTCATCCCCGAAAGGCCCCGACAAAGCTCTCTGTGCAAAAATGATACAGCATGGTCAGGGAGCTTATCAACAGGGAAAATACCTGGACGCAAAAGAATATTTTCGAAAAGCGGTTCAGGCAGACCCTTCGTCTGTGTCCGCCTGGGCATATTATGATCAGGCCGTGATTTTTGCATTAGCCGAAAAGGTTGAAAAAAACGCAAACCTCGCCATGCCCGGTGCATCCGCGCGATCTGGCGGGCAGGCCGGGGCTCCCACCGCCAAAACCCCGCCGCCACCTAAACCCAAGAAAAAACCTGCCTTCGTCATTGTTGAAGATGAGGGTTGCTGATTCTTGAATTTGGCATTCAAGCTTTTCTCATAAAAAAAGGCCCCCGATTATGTGGGGGCCTTTTTTTATTCAAAACCTTTTATCCTGTTCGAATGGTGAAGCCTCCTACCATTCCATATCATCCAGATCGATCTCGTCCCTTTCGTACTGTGCGTCTCTCAGTTCATTGGCCACTTTGATCTCGTCTTCGGTCCAGGGGTCTATGACCAGTGAGTCGGCCACCAGTTCCCACAAGTATTTGGTCTCAAGATCCAGATCAAACTCTTTGGTCAGGCCTTTCATGATCTGGTCACGGCAGTTGTGGCAGGGTGCAATCACCATCTTGGCCTTGGTGTCTATGATCTGTTGGGCTTTTACACGGCCGTAATAGATCCGTTCCGCATCATAGGGCATGGCCCAGGCGCCGCCGCCTGCGCCGCAACAGAAATTGTTCATGCGGGTCGGGTACATTTCCACGTAATTCTCACAACACTGCTGGGTCACCCAACGGGGCTCATCGAAAAAAGCCTCGCCGAAGGCCTTCATGCTCTTTCGACCGTAATTGCAGGGATCATGAACCGTGGTGAGTTCTTCATGAATGGATTTATCGAGCTTGATCCGGCCGGTTTCAATGTACTCTTTCAAGAGTTCATGAACGGATACAACCCGGACTTTATCGAATACTTCGGGAAACCATGTTTGCAGACTAAGCCTAGTCGCATAATAGGCGTGGCCTCATTCGGGTAGGAGTAGCATGTTGCACTCCAGTTCCTCCAAATGCTTTACAATCCGTCCGGTAATCTCCTTCATGGACTCATCGTCTCCTGAAAAAAGGCCCCAGTTGACCCCTTCCCATTCCGTGGATGTGGTGGTCCAATCTTCCCTGGCCGCATAAAAAATACGCCACCAGAACTTCATGTCGTCCGGTTCTCCGAAAGGTTCCTTGGAATTAACGGTCACCAGGATATTGGCACCCTTCTTGTCCACGGGGGCGTAAAAACCCGGGAATCCCTCATCTTCATCCATTTCCTTGGCCAGATCCGCCAGAAGGAATAGGAAATCCTCTTCGGGAATGCCGAGATTGTTTCCCCTTTCCAGACACATGGCCACACCCTTGTGAATGGGTCCCGGAACCTTGTCCCGCTCACGCAGGGTTCTGGCTCGTCGCAACATTTTCAAAATTTCCACCCCTTGCGGGCAGGCATATTCGCAGCGCCCACAGAGGGTACAGATCCAGGGGAAGCGTGAATCGATCAACTCCTGATCCAGGCCAAGAGCAGCCATTCGCACGGCCTTTCTTGGATCCAGGCCGTCAATACCGGTAACGGGACACCCACCTGCACACGTGCCGCAGGTGAAGCAGACATCCGCCCATTCCGGAGCAACCCTTAATCTGCTCTCTTTTCGATTTATGGTTAGCGGTTCCATCAATTAACCTCCTCCGTTTATCTTCTAACCCATTATCCTTAGTAGCTTCGCTTTTTTAGGACCTTCTGAACTAAATGTCAATGAGGAAATGAAAAAAACAGCGGAAAATCAAAATAGGGAACCAGGAGAGCCCTGAAAGAAAAAAGTTGAAATGTAGCTACAATGTGAATATTTCTATTGCCAATTATTTTTTCATACTGTAATAGGTATCTTCAGAATGGCAAACATATCTATATGTAGGTATAATTTTATGAAAAAATTTTTTCGCATATTTTATTTAAATTTCAGGAGGTTCACTTATGGATTTTGGATTAAGCGAAGAGCTGCAAATGCTCCGAGATATGGCCCGTGATTTTGCCGCTGAGAAAATCGCTCCCTTTGCAGACGAATGGGATGAAAAGCATTACTTCCCCTATGAAGAAGTCATCAAGCCCATGGGAGAGCTCGGCTTTTTCGGCACCGTTATCCCCGAGGAATACGGCGGTAATGAGATGGGTTGGCTGGCAGCCATGATTTTAACCGAAGAAATTGCCCGGGCATCCAGTTCCCTTCGCGTTCAAATCAACATGCTGACCCTCGGCTGCGCCTTTACCATTTACCGTTACAGCACCGATGATGACGTCAAGAAAAAGTACATCCCGAAGCTGGTGAACGCCGAGTATATGGGAGGCTTCGGCATTACCGAACCCAATGCCGGTTCCGATGTGATGGCCATGAAATCCACCGCACAAGACAAAGGGGACCACTGGCTGCTGAACGGCTCAAAAACCTGGATATCCAATACCAGCGTGGCCGACGCCCTCATATTTTATGCCTATACGGACAGGGAAGCCAGGGGCAGAGGGCTCTCCGCATTCGTGATTGAACCCAAAAATTTCAACGGTATTTCCACCACGGATCTGGACAAGATGGGATCGAGATCATCACCAACCGGTGAAATCTATCTCGAGGACACCAAGGTCCCCAAAGAAAACATTCTGGGAAAACCGGGAGATGGCGCCAAAATCGTCTTCGGCTCCCTGAATCAGACCCGCCTTTCCGCCGCTGCCGGAGGTATCGGCCTGGCCCAGGCCTGTCTGGATGCGGTCACCTCCTATTGTCAGGAAAGAGAGCAGTTCGGAAAACCCATCGGCCAGTTCCAGATGAACCAGGACATGGTAGCGCAGATTACCACGGAAATTGAAGCAGCCCGACTGATCGTTTACAAGGCGGCCTGGCAAAAAGACCAGGGGAACCTGGGGAACACTCTTGAAGTGGCTCAGGCCAAATATCTGGCAGGAGAAATTGCCGTCAAGGCAAGCCAGGTAGCCCTGAAAATTCTCGGTGCCTACGGCTACTCAACGGAATACCCGGTGGCGCGTTATTACCGGGATGCGCCCACCTATCAAATGGTGGAAGGCTCAACCAATATCTGCAAGTGGATCATTGCCCTGGATCAATTGGGTATTCGAAAAGCAAACAGGTAAGGGACCATAAACGGAGGAACCAATGAAACCTTACTTTGAAGAAATGACCCCTTTCGGCAAGCCTCTCACTGACAAACAAATCGAAGCGGCCAAAGAAAACGTGGCAGATATCAAAGGGGTGGAAAAACTAGTGGCCGAGGCGGTTGATGCCGTCAAAAACGCAGGCCTCCCCGAAAAAATTCTCAAAAAACGCGGACAGCTGAATGTCTGGGAACGCATCGACTACCTCATCGATCCAGGCACCTGGTGTCCGCTTCATACCCTCTATGATCCCCAGTTCAATGAAGAAGGCACCACCGGGGTCATTGACGGACTGGCCAAAATCAACGGCAAGTGGGCTGTGGTCATCGGTTTCAACAACAAAGTCATGGCCGGCGCCTGGATCGCCGGACAGGCCGACAATCAGCTTCGGGTTACGGACATGGCCAAACGGCTGCACGTCCCCCTGGTGTGGATCGTGAACTGCAGCGGTGTAAAACTGCCGGAACAGCACGAAGTCTATGCCAACCGGCGCGGCAACGGCACCACCTTCTTCCGCCATGCGGAACTGGAAAAGCTTGGTGTGCCCATCCTGGCCGGTATCTACGGCACCAACCCGGCAGGCGGCGGATATCAGGGAATCAGCCCCACCATACTGTTGGCCCACAAGGACGCCAATGTAGCGGTTGGGGGCGGCGGCATTGTGAGCGGCATGAGCCCCAAAGGCAAATTTGACGAGGAAGGTGCTGAGCAACTCATCGAATCAACACGTCATTTCAAAGAGATTCCCCCGGGCAGCGTCCCCATCCACTTTAATGAAACGGGCTTCTTTAAAGAGGTCTACGAAACCGAAGAAGGCGTTCTGGACGCACTCAAAAAATATGTGGACATGTGTCCCGCCTATGATCCCAACTTTTTCAGGGTGGCTGAACCCAAGGAACCCAAATTCGCAGGTGAAGACATTAACAGCATCGTGGCCTTCAACCAGAAGCGAAGTTACAACCTGGACGAAATGATGGCCCGCATTTTTGACAACAGTGAGCACATGGAATTCCGGCCCGGTTACGGCCCCGAGGTCTATACGGGATTGGCCAAAATCAACGGATTCCTGATGGCCTTCATCGGAAACCGCCAGGGATTCCTGGGCGCCAAATACCCTGAGTACGCACCCTATCCCGGAATCGGCGGAAAGCTGTATCGGCAGGGTTTGATCAAGATGAATGAATTCGTCACCCTATGCGGGCGAGACCGGGTTCCCATCGTTTGGTTTCAGGACACATCCGGCATCGATGTTGGGGATATAGCGGAAAAGGCGGAACTTCTGGCTCTCGGCCAGTCCCTCATCTATTCCATCGAACAGACGAACGTTCCCCAGATCTGTATTGTACTCAGGAAGGGCACCGCAGCAGCCCATTACATCATGGGGGGACCCACCAGCAATAATCACAATGCCTTTACCCTTGGGACACCCACCACTGAAATTCAAGTGATGCATGGTGAAACAGCCGCAGCCGCAGCCTTTGCGCGACGGCTGGTCAAGGAAAAGGATGCCGGTCGGCCTTTAGGGCCTGTCATTGACAAAATGAACGACCTGGCCCAACAGTATCATGACAATTCCAGGCCTGTATATTGCGCCAACAGGGGCTTTGTGGATGAAATCGTCTCATTCCCCATGATGAGAAAATACATTGCGGCCTTTGCCGGTTGTGCGTACCAGAACCCCGTTTCCATCTGTCCGCACCACCACATGATGCTTCCCAGAATCATCAAGGGATAATGCACCCCAAACAAAAAGAGCGGAGCCTTCTGATGAAGGCTCCGCTCTTTATTTACCCACCCCTCAACCTATTGCCTGAAGGTTAGGGCCTCGGCAAAAAATAAATACACAATCTGGTCTTGTCCTTTGGCCCGTCTAC
>CAZPQA010000018.1:0-40126 GCA_964588535.1 uncultured Desulfobacteraceae bacterium | reverse complement strand
GGGACAACATGAACTAAGAGGCCTTTTGGCAGCTAACACTTTTGATTACACCCTCCGTAAACTACCGACCCTGAAAGGTGCGGAAAAGAAATGACCCTTGCCAACAAGATCACCCTCTTTCGGATTGTCCTGATTCCGGTTTTTATCATATTTACCATTCCCGCTGCCACCTGGACGAAATTTGTTGCCGCCTCAATTTTTGTGATCGCCTGTGCAACAGATCCGCTGGACGGCTATTTTGCCCGTAGTCGCAAGGAGGTTAGCACCCTGGGTATCTTTCTGGATCCCCTGGCCGATAAATTGCTGGTCATGAGTGCGTTCGTCATCCTGGTGAAATACCAGGTAGTGGCTGCCTGGATGGTCATCATCATTATTGCCAGGGAAGTTTCCATTACCGGTTTGCGGGCTATTGTATCACAGCAGGCAGGGATTGCCATTTCCGCCGGCCCATGGGGAAAAATCAAGACCATCACCCAGATGGTGGGGGGTACGGTTCTACTGTACATGATCCCCTCCGGAGACTACAGCCGAAATGTCAGTCTCCTGCTTCCCCCGGTGGCCAATATTATCATGACCATTATTCTGGTGGCCACGGTGTGGTCCGGATGGAAATATTTTCAAGGGTACTGGGACCGGCTTAAAGAAGACTGAAAATGACTGCCTCAATAGACCACAAGGCTTCCGATTCCCTGAAACCCGAGGCTTTCAGGGTAACCGGCCTGACCCCGGATGGACTGAAAACACCGGGGTTGGCAAAGGATATTCTGAGGCGTTTTGCCATTCTTGCGTACAAACGGGCTAACCCCTGTCTGTGGGTGGTCTTCCTGGGCGGCACCGGTACGGGAAAATCGACCCTGTTTAACGCCTTTTGCGGCAAGCCCTTGAGCGCTACCGGCGTGGAACGGCCCAAGACCGCCGGTCCCGTTGCCCATGCCCATAGCCAATGCTTCCTGGAGAAGGCCTTTCCCTTTCCTGAAATCAATATCGCACCCATAACCCCCGAGGATATGGACCTTCCCTGTACCGGAAAAGCCGGGCAGCTGGCGGTGTTGGCGACTGGTGAAAATACGCTTTCGCACCTGGTCCTGGTGGACACGCCGGATTTGGACAGTGTTGAAGAAAAAAATCAGTCTATTGCAACGGATCTCTACAGCCTGTCCGATGCGGTGGTTTTTGTGGCCAGTCAGGAAAAATATGCCGATGAGGTGTTACACGACTTTTTCATGATGGTGCTTCAAGACGAAAAACCATACTTTTTTGTACTTAACAAGGCATCCTCAGAAGTCACTAGGGAAGAGATACTGAAAGCCCTTCAAGAACAGGGGCTTTCTATCCATGGGGCAAACTTGTGGCTGATCCCCCACACGACTCCCGGGATCTATGATCGCATTGCCAGCCAGAAACCGTTTATTCGCCTGAAGGATGCTTTTTTTCAAACCTTTACCCCTGAACGGGCGCATCATATTAAATCAGCGGCCGTTGCCAGGGCAACAAGGGTTTTGAAAAAGGACGTAAGCAACCTTCAGTCATCGCTGGACCGGGAAACCCAAGCCGTCGATGAATGGTTAAAAGATCTTCAGGAACTCACGCACCGCGCATCAGCGGCATACATTCAAAACCAGAAGGAAAGATTTTCCAAAACCAGCGGGCAATACCTGAGGGTGGAAATTCGAAAACTTTTCTCCCGATACGATCTTCTGGCCAAGCCCCGACGGGCGGTTCACAATGTCTTAAAAGCGCCGCTGAGGCTGATGGGCCTGAGCCGAAAAAAAAGTCAGGTGGATCGCAAGGCCGGACTCTTGAAAGTGCGGGAGAACGTGGCCTTTACTCCGGTTCAGGAAACCCTTGCAAAGTATAACGTTTCGGTTTTGAAAAACCTTTCCCCGTCCCATGAAAACGCGCCTCTTTTCAAATCCCTGCGGAATCGGCACCTGCCGCTCACAGAAACGGAAATTCGTCAATACATCCTGGAAGCCCAGGAAGCGCTGGCCCAATGGCTGGAAGAAACCTTCGAGGCACTGGCAAAAGGCATCTCCACGGGAAAAAAGGTGGGCATCTACTCCACATCGGTTCTTTGGGGAATCCTTATCCTGACCTTTGAAGTGGTGGTGGGCGGGGGGTTCACCGCGCTGGATGCAGCCCTCGACTCCGCTCTGGCGCCTTTCGTTACCAAAGGGGCCGTGGAAGCCTTTGCCTACCATGAAATTCGGAAAATCGCAAAAGAACTGGCCATGCGCTACCAGGAGGGGCTTCTGTCCATATTGCGCAGACAGGAGGAACGTTATGTGGCCTGCATTCAATCTTTGACCACATCTCCCCGGTCCCGGAAGGCTCTGGACGGTATTTTGTTGCAGCATGAATAAACTGGAAATATAAAAAATGACCCATCCCATTGAACAACATCAGTTCCGCCTGAAACAGACCCTTGACCTGCTTCGAAAGGGGGGGCTCTTTTCCCTGTCCCCGAACAAACGGCACGCCATGGAAACGGAGGCTGAAAAGCTCATTGGCAGACTGAGCGCCATGGAAGCCCGTTACCTGACCATCGGCTTGGTGGGCGGTACCGGTGTTGGAAAATCGACCCTTATGAACGCTCTGGCAGGAGAGGCCATCGCTTCCACCAGTCATCGACGGCCCCACACGGACAGGGTCCTGATCTACCGCCATGCGGAAGCTGATGCACCACCGATTCCGGGACCGGTGGATGTCCCCCGACGGGAAATTCTACACCAGGGAGAGGGTACCAGGCGGATTCTGCTTTGCGACCTGCCGGATTTTGACAGTCTCGTGGGGGAGCACCGGGAACAGGTCATTCAATTCATGGAACATCTGGATCTGCTTTTGTGGGTGACTTCCCCTGAAAAATATGCGGACAGAAAATTTTATGATTTCCTTTTGCAGGTCCCCAAATCAAAGGAAAATTTCACTTTTGTCCTCAACAAGGTCGATTTACTGTTTCAGGGAGAAGCCCTTGAGAACGGATACGGCCAACTCAATCTTGCCACCACCCGGTTCAACGAACTCTTAAAAGAAAAGGGAATCGGTGACCCCATTCTTTTTGCACTGGCTTCACAGGAAGCTTTTGAAAAAGGAACCCTTTCTCCCTGGAATCAGTTTCCGGCTTTTCGGCGACATGTTTTCAGGGAACGAAATGCCAAACAGATTTCAGCCATCAAGGCCCAGAACCTGGATGTGGAAATTCAATCCTTGACGTCTCTTTTTGAAAAGGAAATTCAGAACCTTGAAAGCGCGGGCCGCATCCTCAACGAAACCATGGAAGAACTTGAGAAAAAACGGCCTGAATGGGTTCAAACGGGCAAAGAAATAATGGATCGTTGGTTTGGTCATGAAATCCAGGAAAAGATCTCCCTTTCCCAGGGAGACCCTTCGCGGCTGGTGGGACCCGGTTTCGGGGTGGCCGCTCTGCTGTTTTCCTTTGGAAAAGGACCTTCACGGGATTCTGAAAGCGGGATGGCGCTTTCTGTTTTTGAACCTCCGGAGCAGATTTCAAAGGCCTTTCAACACCGATATACATGGCTTGAAGATCACCTCAGTCACCGTTTCCTCAATGAAAATCTTTCGCCACTACTTCAGGAGCGGCTCAAGGAAATCCTGGATGTTCCCCGCCGCTTTGAAAATCTGGGAGAAGCCTTTTTTCAATCCACCGCCGCCTATGCGGAGGAAAAACGGCTATCCCCGTTATGGGGTTTCCGCTTGGGTCAATGGGTGATCTATGGCTTCATTTTTGCTGCATTTCTGTTTTCCGCAGGGGGGGAGGATGCGTGGCGCCGCCTCTTCCTGGCGCCATCCGGTGGGGCTGCCGCGGATCTTCTACTGTCCATCATCGGCACCCTTTTCAGTACCGCAGGCCTCGCCGCCCTGGGAAGCTATCTGATTATTAATCTTGGCGCCGGGTTTATCTTTTATCGACGTTATCGAAATATTCTCCTTCGGAATACACACAAAAGTATCGGCCGTTTAAAGGAAACCCTGATCCGGGTGTGGATGGACAGCGTGGAAACCATTGTAAAAGATCTTGAGCGCTTCAAAGAACAGCTCCTCGGTCGAAGCGCAGAACTGGCCCGGCTTCAGAAAGATGAGGGCCCCCGCAGGAAATGATCTCATGAAGGCTGAATTCCCAGCACAAAGGCGGCATTTTCAATTCAACGTGAATCTGGATCCCACACTGTTTAAAACAAAGCTGGAGGGAAAAGCCTGGGAAAATCGCTCGATGGCTTTCCAACCGGTACAATGCATGGGGACGATGACTTTGGGCGCCATTTCTCCCAATGCCTCGATGGTCTGTTCAATAATGGGCTCAAAAGCCGGACCGGACAGGTGAAACCCGCCGATGATGCCATGAATGGTTTCCACGCCGGTAATTTTTCTGGCGTACAAAACGGTATTGACAATCCCCGCATGGGCGCAGCCCGAAATGACAACCAGGCCCTTGTCTTTCAAATGGATCACCAGGGACTGGTCGTCCCATATGGCATCGGGCTCCTCTTTTCCATCCCGGGATAGAAACGCGTTTGGGAAACCTTTTTCAAAAGAGGTTGTCCGTTCCACCTGTCCTGTGACCAGCAGGCTGTCATCGCAAAGGGAAACCGGTGCTACGGACTCAAGGATTTCAGCCCCGAGAGCTTCCAGTTCATCACGCTTTAGGGTGCAGGGGAAAAGAAGTTTCTTTCCTTCACCGATACCCAGATAACGGGGAGAAAGAAAGGCCTCCGGGTGCACAACCAGCGGCATGTCACGACCCAGGTTTTCCAGGATGGCGAGGAGTGATCCCGTATGGTCCATGTGACCGTGACTTAAGATGAGGGCTTCTATTTCTTTTAGATCAATTCCCAGAATTTTCAGGTTATGCAATACACCGATGCGGCTGTAGCCGGTATCAAAAAGGATGCTGTGGGTTGTCCCCCGGCAGTCCAATCGCACCAGCTGAGAAAGCCCATGTTCAGCCAGGAGCGTGTCGGTGGGGATTTCCCCACCCGTTGCCAAAGGCGCCCGTGTCACCGGGCCTTCACTTTGAAGCAGCACGTCCGAATAGTTGTCCATCAGGGTGACAATTTCAATTTGATCAACCGGGTCCAATTTCAAGTTTTCTTGTTTCACAGGGTTGCCTCCATTGTTTTATGGGTCCGTGGATTTTATACCTTTTAGGAAATGCTCTGTACAGAGCAAAATAAAAGGGCTATACACTCTGTCAAAACTCATTTACGAAGGAACCCAAAGAATTTGGCGCATTCCAGGCAAACGCAAAAGAGTCATCAGGTAAAAACCATGTTTGACCGGCTGTCCGGCCACTATGACCTGTTGAACCGGATGATCACATTTGGCCTTGATTCAAGGTGGCGTCGTCGCGTCATTGAAAAGGGCAACCTGTCCCCCGGCGGACGCTTGCTTGATGTGGGTGCGGGAACCGGAGATATGGCCTTCGCCGCTCTTCAGAGGAAACCGACGGTATGGGTAACAGCAGCTGATTTCTCATTGGGTATGATGAAAAAGGGTCGGAGCCGGCCTGGGGGAAATCGAATCCCCTGGTGTTCAGCCGATGCCCTGCAACTCCCTTTTGCCGGTGGTACCTTTGATGCTGTAACCTCCGGATACCTGATTCGCAATGTGGTAAACCCCCTGCAGGCCTTCCAGGAACAGTTGCGGGTACTCAAACCGGGGGGGTGTGTGGTTTGCCTGGAAACATCACCACCCAAGCAGAATCTGTTGCGGCCATTGATTATTCTACACCTCAAGGTCACAATCCCTTTTTTAGGGCGTCTTCTGGGCGGCAACCAGGCTGCCTACACCTATCTGCCTGATACGACCAGGGGCTTCATGAAACCCGATGAGATGACCGCCACCATGCAAAAAGCCGGCTTTGAATCCGTCAAATGCGAATTGCTCATGTTTGGCACCATGACCATCCATTGTGGACGATGTCCGGAGAAGTCCTGAATCGATAAAAGGAATCGAAATGATTAAATCCATGAATATCGCCTGGTGGGTGCAGCGCTGGGAAGAACTGCATCCGGAGAAAGCCGCCATCCTTTTTGAGGGGTCAACAATAACCTACCTGGAACTTCATGGGCGGGCCAACCGTGTGAGTTGCTGGCTTCAGTCCCTGGGAATCGAAAAGGGAGACCGGGTGGCCGTCATGATGAGAAACTGCCCTGAATTCATAGACCTTTATCTGGCATGTGCGCGGCTGGGGGCCATTTTCGTCCCCATCAATTTCAGGCTGACCGGTCCTGAATTGCGCTACATCCTGAAAAACGCCCAACCCAGGCTGTTCGTCTTCGGCAAAGCTTTCTGCCGGAGCGTATGCGAACTGGAACTCCAAAATGAAGAACCCCACATGCTCCTGACTTGTCTCGGTTTTGGCCAAAACCGGGATGAAATTCTTGAATTTGAACCTGAAACGCAAAAATTTGATGGAAAAAAACTCTTTCTCACCAAATCCCTGGTACCTGCTGATTTTGAAGAACCCCAGGTGATCATGTACACCTCCGGAACCACCGGGGCACCCAAAGGGGCCGTGCTCTCATACCGGAAAACACTGTTTAACTGTCTGAATGCCGATATATTTTTCAAACTCCATTTTGATGATATCATGCTCATCATTCTGCCTCTTTTCCACTCGGGCGGGCTGTTTATACAGGCCTCTCCCATCCTCTATAAAGGGGGCACCATGATTATCCACCCAAAATTCGACGCCGTCAGGACCTATGCGGATATTGAACAGTACGGGGTCACCAAGTTTTTAGGCGTTCCCACTATTTACAGGGCTCTCTTGGGGAAGGATCTACCGATTCAAAAAAATGTTTCAACGCTCAAAGTTTCAGCAATCGGCGGTGAAAAGGTTACTCCCGAATTGCAGGAATTGTGCTGTGAGGCCGGATTTCCCGTCCGGCAAATCATGGGGCAAACGGAAACATCGATTCTTTTCTGGGCATCCGAAGAGGACTCCATTAAGAAACCGGGGACTGTGGGTCGCCCTGTTTTTCATTCCGAAGTCATTCTCATGGACGACACCGGCCGGCCTGTCAAAACGGGTGAGGTGGGAGAAATTGCGGTCCGGGGTTCCATTATGATGAAAGAGTATTGGCAGGACCCTGTCAGAACCGAAGAAACCATCAGAAACGGCTGGCTGCACACGGGGGACCTGGCTCGAATGGATGATGACGGATATTTCTTCCTGGTGGACCGGGTAAAGAACATGTACATATCGGGTGGTGAAAATGTTTACCCCGTTGAAGTGGAAGTGGTGCTGAAAACACATGAGGCGGTGAAAGACGCTGCCGTGGTCGGTGTGCCGAATGATGAGTGGGGAGAAAGGGGCAAGGCTTTTGTTGTTTTGAAAAAGGGGGTAGATGTGACGTGTGAATCCCTTCTATCGCACTGCGAAGGGCAATTGGCCCGCTATAAATGGCCCGGTGAGATTGTTTTCTGCGAGGAGTTTCCGAGAACCGCACTGGGGAAAGTTAGGAAAAAGATGATTGACCCATGAACCGATCAGAACTTCATTTCGGCCGGCCTTTCATTTTCTTGAGAATCAGGGGAATGAAAAATGAAAAAACATAAAGGACAATGGCAAACAAGACTTTCAGGGAAACCAAATCGCTCCACCTGCCGGAAATCCAGGCATCCCTAAACATACCACTCAAAAAAGTAAAGGCGAAAATCGAAACCATGATACCCAGACCCGTGCCCAGGAAAAAGTCCTTGAAATGGACCTTTGTGAGGCTCAAACCGTAATTCATAGGGGTAAAAGGGGCGTTGAGCAGACGGATGTAAAGCACTGCTGTAAAACCGTTTCGTTCGATGGCGTCATCATATTTTTTCAGCCGGTCGCCGATCATGGCGGCAACAAATTCCCGGCCCAGGCTCCTGCCAACCAAAAAAGCGCATCCTGCCCCGACCCAGGCCCCGATCCACGCATACAAAAAACCCCAATAGGCCCCGAAAAGACCGGCCGCCAGAATAACCAGGATGCTGGCCGGAACGAAAAGGGTTATTGCCAGAGCCATCAGTGCCATAAAAACGGCCGGGGCCCAGAACCCTGACGCATTAAGAATTTCCTCCAGAGTCCCGGGGGTTATCAATTCCTTGAGTGCGGTAAAACGGTAGAGGCAAAGGGCGCCGGTTGAAAAAATAACCAGCCCCAGGAATTTAATCAGCGCACCTTTTGAAAGGCCTTTTTGAAAATACCCCACCTAAATCTGTCCCTTCAGTTTGCCCCACAGAAGCCCCAGATATTCATGGACGGCCTCTGTTGTACCATTCAAGGCACCGACGCTGGGGAAGAGATCTCGAGGGGAAAAGGGCATTTTGATCCGTGAGGTAGACCCTGCCGGACCGGGAATGGGGTTCATTCCCAGTTTCTCAAAAAGGGCCATGGACCGGGGCATATGCGTGGCGGAGGTCACCAGCACAAAGGGCGCTGTTCCAACAATGGGTTTGATCAACCGGGCCTGGTCTTTTGTATCATTGGAAGCGGATTCAATGATCATGTCGTCTTTCGACACCCCCATGAATTGACTGACTTCGGCCATAACCTTGGCTTCAGGGACAGGGTCAACGGCGCCACCCCCTGAGAGGATCAATCTGGCGCCCGGATTTTTTCGAAGAATTCGAATCCCTTCAACCAGTCGGATCATTGAATGTCCGGATATCTGGCTGGTTACGGGAATGTTCGGGTCCGATTTATTACCACCGCCAAGCACCACCACATATTTTACCAAAGTTTCAGATTCGGTTCCGATTTTCTTCAATTGATTTGTTGAATACGCTTCATATTTACAGTTAAGTGGCGCATTCAAGGCCCTTGAAACAGGGTTATAGCTCATGATGGTGAGCCCGATGAGGCCCAATGTGGTCAGCATTTTTCCGGCAAAAACCCTTTTGCCGCGCCATAAAAGAAAAAGACCCGCAAAGGAAATCAGCAGAAAGAAAGGTAAGGGCATCAGTAGCGAACCCAGTAATTTTTTAATGATGAACACAAAAAAGCCTCCATAAAGTTAAATCGTTGTCAAAGGTTTTTGCCTGAAACAATCTGTTCCCCATTTGGATTTGGCCGATTGTAACCAATCCAGGAGCTGCGGTCAAAAAAACATTGTAAAAAAGGATGGAAAAGTATAAAAGGGTTGCGTGTTTTTTGACTGAAGTACGGGCGCCCAGTTCAAAAATAGGCCCAATTTTAAACTGGGCGCCCCTACCTGAGGAGATTCTGATGGGTGACATCCTGGATTACTTTTTGTGTGATGAGTGCGCCGGTAAGGACTTTAATCTTGTTTACAACTTTTGCCTGCGGTTTCACGGCGTGAACTTTTCCGACGATCTCATCTACGACAAGGCGGTGGATGAACGGTTCCAATGTACAAAATGTGAAAAAACATTTTCCAGGGAAGAAATAGAATCGGGATTGGCCCGGTTAAGAAAGGCCCGCATCAAAAGAGACTGAGGCCCTAAAGCTCGATAGAATACTGCTCCTGATGAAAGCGTTCTTTTCCGATAATGATGATTCTTTTGCCGGTTCTCTTCTCCAGATCGATAACTGACCCCTGCTCCTCTTCCTTCAGCATCTTGTCCACTTCAGGGTTTGCCAGAATGTGAATGTTGCCCCCTTCATCGAGGTGCATGCAGTCCCGTTCCAGGTCCCTGAAAATTTCGTAGCAGATAGTTTTGGGCGATTTCAGCGTCCCCCGCCCTTCACAGTAAGCACAAGGTTCACTGAGCAGGCGATTCAAACTGGCCCGGGTTCTCTTCCGGGTCATTTCAATCAATCCCAGATCGGACATGGGAAGGATGTTTGTTTTGGCTTTATCTTTGCTGAGTGCCTCTTTGAGCGCCATGGACACCCGTTCGCGGTTTGAGATTCTTTCCATATCTATGAAATCAATTACGATAAGCCCGCCGATATTCCTGAATCGGAGTTGGTAAGCGATCTCTTTGACGGCTTCAAGGTTTGTTTTCAGAATTGTTTCTTCAAGATTTCGCTTCCCCACATAACTTCCGGTGTTTACATCTATTGATGTCAGGGCTTCGGTGAGTTCAATGACGATGTAGCCCCCCGATTTCAACCAGATCTTATTGCCCAGGGCTCTTGAAATCTCTATTTCGATGCCAAAGGCGTCAAAAATGGGACCGGCGCCTTCATACAGTTCAACCGAGTATTTCAATCTGGGGGCAAAGGTTTCAATGAAGGCCATAATCTTTTCGTAAGCTTCATCCGAATCAACAATGAGACGATCCACCTCCCGGGTAAACAGGTCCCGTACCGCCCGCAGTGTGATGGTGAGGTCCTTGTATAAAAGTCCGGGATTATTGCCTTTCTCCATTTTTTCCCTGATATTTTCCCAGAGCTTCAACAAGAAATCCATTTCAGCTTCCAGTTTTTCTTTGGAAGTATTTTCCGCTACCGTCCTGACAATGAAACCAAAGGATCCGGGATTAATATCCCTTATAATGCCTTTGAGCCGTTCGCGCTCTTCTCTGTCTTCGATTTTTCGAGACACCCCGATATGGTCTACGGTGGGCATCAGTACCAGATGCCTTCCGGGCAATGATACGTGAGATGTCAGACGGGCCCCTTTGTTTCCAAGGGGCTCTTTTGAAACCTGAACCATAATGCTTTGCCCCTCGTGGAGCAGGTCCTCTATCTGGAAACCGCTATGGCCTGATTTCATTTTAAGGGAATCCTCAATTTTATCAGTATCCAGGGTTTCATTAACCTCACTGGCGCTAAGCATCATTTGCTCAAAATCTGAAAAATCCCTGTAAACATCGGAGACGTAAAGAAAAGCGGTTCTTCCGAGACTGATATCCACAAACGCCGCCTGCATGCCGGGCAGAACACGGACGACTCTCCCACGATAGATGTTCCCCATTAACTCCCGGCCGCTGTCCCTTTCAATGTGCAGTTCAACAACGACGCCATTTTCAACCAGAGCGACCCTGGTTTCATAAGGTCTGGAATTGATGATCAGTTCGCTGGACATAGAACGGCTCCCCGAGGCCCTTAATGAAAAATCTGTTCGGTTTTCAGTATGTTCATGTTGGACAGGTCCTCTTCTCTCAAAGAAAATACACCCTTCATAATTTCAGCCGGTTTTAAGGTCAATGTATCGGTTTGCCTGATGGTCAGATCGATTTTTGCGGGCGAAACAATCCTCATGGCCATCACAAGACTTCGAGCGTCAATGGTATGTTCCCCTTTTTTATTGATTTTGACAACCTCAAAATGTTTTGATCGGAGAAATTTCATGAGATTCACTTCGCTGAACGTCGTATTTTTGAGGGTGATGAGAAACCGGGAAGCTTTGGGGCGAAGTTTTTTTTCTGAAGAAGAAACCCTCTCGACACGCGTTATATGGATGCCCTCAGGCAGTTGCCGGTTGATTTTAGCTTTGAGATTCTCCACATTCAGCTCTTCAGTCAGTTCAATTTCCACCCATTCCGCTAAACTTTCCGTACCCACCGGTAAGGCTGAAAAAAATGAGGCTTTGGGCATGGGATGAAACCCCTGGGAATAGGCCAGTTTCAATCGCGCACGTCTGAAAGCGCGATTCAACACCCGCCCCAATTCCAGTTGACTGAGATGCCGGGTATTGCCTGTTTTTGTAAAGGTGAGACGGAATCTGTTGGCGGATTGACCGTCTTGTTGGCCCGGTGAAACCTTTTTCGGCTGAAATGGCAGGTCCTGGAAAAGAACGGGGTCAATATTTTTGTGGTCGCATACGCCGCATTCATGACAATTTTCCCGGCAATCGGGCGTAAACTGTTCCGCTTCTGCCTTTTTTCGTTCTTTTTTAAGAAAACCCTTTGTCACACCGGATCGAATATGGTCCCAGGGCAGAATCTCATGGAGCTCCCTTTCCCTGTGATAGAATTCCGGTTTAATACAGGTGCGCTCAAAGGCCGTTTTCCATACCGCCATATTGAAATGCTCGCTCCATGCGTCAAACCTTGCGCCAAGCTTCCAGGCCTCAACAATGACGTTGCTTAGTTTCCGGTCTCCCCTGGCCATGATCCCTTCCAGCCAGCTTAACTCCGGTTGATTCCATTTAACCCGAACACGACTTTTTCTAAGGCCTTGTCGAATCAAGTCTATTCTTCGCCGGCTTTCTTCCAAGGGTATTTGTGGCATCCACATAAAAGGGGTATGGCTCTTGGGTACAAAGGTGGAAACACTGACATTAACGTTTTCCCGCCGCCCTTTTTGACCCGATAATTTCGTGATTTGCTCTGCAAGATCAATAATATCTTGAAGATCGTCATCTTCTTCAGAGGGCAGCCCGATCATGAAATAGAGTTTGATCAGTTTCCATCCGGATCGGTATACGATTTTTGCTGTTTCAAAGATGTCCGATTGGGTCAAACCCTTGTTGATGACCCTTCTAAGGCGATTATTTCCCGCCTCGGGAGCAAGGGTAAACCCTGTTTTTCGAACCCTTTTAATTTGCGCCATCATTTCAGCATCCAGGCTGTCTACCCGGAGGGAAGGCAGGCTTATGCCGATATGATCGGGGGAATGACGGTCCATGAGTGCGCAAAGAAGCGAACAAATATGGCTGTAATCACCGGAACTGAGTGACAAAAGCGACAGATCTTCATAACCGGTGAGGTTCAAAGCCTTTTCCGCAATGTTAACAATGGATTCCGGACTTCTCTCCCGTACGGGTCTGTAGATCATCCCCGCCTGGCAGAACCGGCAACCTCTTGTGCAGCCGCGGGAAATCTCCACGGCAACGCGATCGTGAACCAGTTCCGTAAAGGGGACGATCTGACGTTCCGGGTATGGGAATGAATCAAGATGGGGCAACGTGGCCTTATGAACCCATTTATAATCATTATGCTCCGGAATAATTGAAGCAATTCTCCCGTCCGGCGCATACCGGGTCTGAAAGAAGGAAGGGATATAGATTCCCTGTATATGGGAGACGATATCAAGGATGTCTCTCTTTTGAACATCCTTATCTTTTTTTGCTTTTCGAATGGTTTTGCATATCTCAAATGACGCGGTTTCCCCATCACCTATGACCATGACATCAAAAAAATCCGCCACAGGTTCCGGATTGAAGCTCGCGGGACCGCCTGCAATGATTAGTGGATATTCATTGCCCCTGTCCCGGGCCAGGAAGGGAATTTTGCAAAGATCCAGAACATTGAGGATGTTCGTGTATGAAAGCTCATGCTGAAGGCTGAAACCGATGAGATCAAACTCTCCCAATGGCCGTCCTGATTCCCAGGTGGTCAGGGGAGCGTTATGACGCCTGAGTGCATCTTCCAGATCCGGCCAGGGGGAAAAAGCCCTTTCAGCTGCGAGCCAGTCCCGGCTGTTCAGAAGGTGGTAAATTATTTTGAGCCCCAAATGACTCATACCCACTTCAGGGACATCCGGGAATACCAGTGCAATGGAAACTTGGGTTTTTGAAAGGTCTTTGTGAATGGTGTTGATCTCATTGTTCAGATAGCGGCTGGGACGGCTGAGTTTAGGAAACCAATTTTGTTCACATATTTTCATGACGTCATCTTTTCCAGTTCCCAAAAGCTGTTCATCCTGATATTTTTGCTCCTTTTATTGCCGAACGCTAATGGTCAGCGCTGGAACCCACGGGTAGAATGATAGCAATTTCGGCGCCGCCATCAGGGTGGTTACTCCCCGAAATCCTGCCTTGAAGTTGATCAATAATCCTTTTTACGGTGGCCAGCCCGAGACCGGATCCACCCTCCTTGGTGGTAAAGAAAGGGGTAAAAAGTTTGGGAAGGGTTATTGGGTTAAATCCATCCCCTGTGTCATGTATGACGATCGCCACGTTCTTGTTTGCTGAATCGGGTGTTTCAAACACCCATTTGGTGCCGATGTCGAGTATCCCGCCGTCGGGCATGGCATCGCAGGCATTGAGGAAAAGATTCCATAAAACCTGTTTGATCTGGTCCGGATCCGATTCAATAGTGACGGAATCCATGAGATGCGTGAGAACGCTGACGTTTTCGTTCCAGCGCGGGCCGTTTTTAAAAAGCGCCAGGGATTCCATGATGACCTGGTTCAGATCAAAGGTCCTCAATTTTATTTCTTTCGGTCGTGCAAACAGAAGAAAGTTACTGATCAACTGGTTCAATCGATCGATTTCCCGCGACACAATGGCCATTAATTGGCTTTCGGTGCTGTCCCAGGCAAGACCTTCTCTTAACACCTCGATGGAACCGCTGATGGAAGCCATGGGGTTCCTGATTTCGTGGGCAATGCCTGCAGCCATCTCTCCCACCAAAGCCAGGCCTTCCACTTTTTTCATGTTTTCTTCAATCCGCTTTGTTTCCGTTACATCCTGAAAAACAATTATTTCCCCGCCTTTTTCAGTGGATAAATAACGAAGGGGGGAAATGGAAACTCGAATGTAAATCTTTGTGCCATCTGGTTTCTGGTACAAAATGTCCATAAAGGGGGACATGTTGACCGACGGACGCATTTGTGCAACGCTTTGAACATGTTGCCGAAGAGCGGGAAAGACAGAGACCAGCGTCAACCCTGAGATTTGATGGGTATGGATACCAAGGATTTTTTCCGCTGTGGGATTGAAAAGTATAACGCGCTCTTTGTCGTCCAAAACAATCAGTCCTGAGGCAATGCTATTAATGATACTTTCGTGAAGGATTTCTAATTTGTTCAGATCCAGCTTGGTTTCTTTAAGTTCGGCTCGGCTCCTTTTTGTCTGTTCAGCCAGAAAACCACTCAAATAACCCACCAGGTAGAACGCGGCCATGTTCACCAGTATCGTATAAAACAAAAACGCACTGTTATAACTATCGGAAGAGTAATTCACCCGGCTGCCGATGGGGTGAATCAGGCCGTAATAATGAAGATCCAGCATCAATCCATACAGGATGCTGCTTGCTGAGGCGACGAGTATGCCCCCTTTGCGGGAAAAGATGATACTGCCACTGATGATATTTAGGATAAAAAGGAATGAAAAAATACTGTCAATTCCACCGGTGGTGTATATGAAGAAGGTGATGAAGAGGGTATCGAAAAACAGCTGAAAATAGGCTTGGAGCCGTATTCTCCCCAGATACTTGATGAGAAAAATGTAAACGATATTGGTGAAATATATAACCGCAAGAAGAATATATGGGGCACTTTGAGCGTCAGTGATGTAAACGTGCGTTTCCCTGAAGCGGATGATAATGAGGGCGCCCAGGATTATGGAAACGAACAACACCCGTAAAAACATCAGGGTATGAAGGCGTTTTTGCAGATCTGAATCGCTGTAGCCGGATTTTTTTTCGTTCATTTCCGCGTTATGAACCCATGGCCGCAGCCATACCGAAAATAGGCAGATACATGGCAATCACAAGCCCGCCGATGGCGCCGCCAAGAAAAACCATAAGCAGCGGCTCAAGCATGGAGGTCAAAGCGTCAACCGCCGCTTCTACCTCATCATCGTAAAAGTCCGCGATTTTTTCCAGCATGGTTTCCAGAGCGCCTGTGGCCTCTCCAACGCCGATCATCTGAACGACCATATTGGGAAATATGTCATTCTCCGAAAGGGGTTCGGCGATGGGTTGTCCCTCGGCAATGCTGGAACGGACATCCAGGATAACTTCTTCAAGCACAACGTTACCGGACGTCTTGGCCACAATTTCCATGGCTGAAATAATCGGAACACCGCTGGCAATCATGGTTCCCAGGGTTCTGGTGAAACTGGCCACAGCGACTTTCTTAAGCAGTGGCCCAAATACGGGGAGTTTCAGTGCCAGGGTATCCACTTTTTTTCGCCCCACCTTGGTACTCTTGAATTTCTTGAAAGCAATAACCAGGACAATAACAGCCCCGATCACGTAATGCACATTCCCCTTCATAAAGCGACTGATGTTTACCACGATCTGGGTGGGGAGCGGCAGTGCTGAACCGAAATCCGCAAACATGCTTTCAAATACGGGAATCACAAAAATCATAATCACCGAAATCACCAGAATGGCGACGGCTACCACAATGGCGGGGTAGGTCATGGCACTCTTAATTTTCGCTTTCAGTTTCTGCGCTTTTTCAATATGGGCTGCCAGACGCTGGAGGATCGTATCCAGGATACCGCCAACTTCTCCGGCCGCCACCAGATTTACGAAAAGGTTGTCAAACACCTTCGGGTGCTTCTGCAATGCTTCGGCCAGGCTGGCGCCCCCCTCCACATCTGTGACGACCTCCTTCAAAATGCCTTTAAAGGTTTTATTTTCCATCTGGTCAGCCAGGATGGTAAGCCCCTGCACAAGGGGAAGGCCGGCATCAATCATGGTGGAAAACTGCCGGGTGAAAATAACGAGGTCTTTGCTGGTTATTTTCGGCTGCATGAATGAGACATTTGCAAAGAGGTCTTTTGGCTTTTCTTTGACCTTTTTGATTTTGAGATTGCGACGTTTCAGCTGAAGCCTCGCCATCTTTTCATCAGCGGCCTCCAGTTCGCCACGGATCGTTTTTCCCTTCTTCGTCTCAGCAACCCATTTGTATTCCGGCATTATGGTTCTCCTGGCCTCATCTTTTCACCTTTGGCCGCTGAAGATGAAAAACGCTGACCCATTCGTTTGGAATTTTGATAATTTTTTAATTTAAATAGGCAGTTATCGGAAGATAGATAATTTGATCGTTTCTGTCAAGGCCTCTGTTTTGTTCGGATATGCTGATATAGTTCTTGACAAGAAGTAACGATAGCATGTTATATGGACCCATCATTAGAGTAAAGTTTGATCCGTATTGATTTTTATGTTCTTTTTGAACAACGAGTTTTTAGCATGCGTAATCGATTGAAATAATAAATAAGGAGGTATTGGCTGTGAGTGAGATTATTGCCCCAATGGGGGGGAAGGTTATTGATGTGAAGGTGAAGCCGGGAGATGCGGTAAGCGAGGGTGATGAAGTGGTGATCCTCGAAGCCATGAAGATGGAGTTGCCGGTTGTGGCAGAGGCATCGGGTACGGTTAAAGAGGTGAAGGCTAATAACGGGGATACGGTAGAAGCGGAAGGCGTTCTAATTACGCTGGAGTAAACGGAAAGGGGGATGTCCCCCTTTCTGCACCAGACCCAAAAAGGCCTCCATTTAGAAATGAAGGCCTTTTGTTTTTGATGGGTTTTCCATTGTTGTCTATCCTGCGGCTTTTTTTGCCTCAGCCCGCCTGACAAGCGAGGTGATGATTTTTCCCGAAACAACCATTCCCAATAAAACGATCATCAAAACCACAAATACGCCGATATATCTCAAAATAAGGGTCCCGATAATCCATGTCCAGTTGTCTTTGACGATGACGATGGTCGCCCCGTCTTTATCATCTTTTGAGATGGTGATGGAATGCCAGGGGCGAGCCCCATCATCTTCGATATAGGTGGAATCTTTCCAGTCTCGAAACTTGATATCCGGAACGTCCTTCAGTTTCTCCTTGTAAAATAAAACCGCCTCATCGTGAGAAAGAGGCGTTTTCATCTCCAGACGGGCATCGGTTCTCAAATTTTCTTTTCCCTGGCTTACTACGGGAGCACCCAGAAAGTCTTCCGCATTTGAAATCGCGGGAAACAACAATAAAATCAGAAACAAGAGTGCTGTTTTTTTCATTTGCTTACCCTTTGTTATTTAGGTTTTTTGGCATCATCTCATGATTGTGCCGCATGGTTTTACCGAGTCAAAGGTTAGTCAAACATGGCGATGAACATGCCGGCTGCCGCGGCGGAACCGATGACGCCCGCAAGGTTAGGCCCCACGGCGTGCATTAGCAAATGATTCGTCCGGTCATATTTGAGCCCTTCCATTTGCGAAACCCTTGCCGCCATGGGTACCGCTGAAACACCGGCGGAACCGATGAGGGGATTAATCTTCTCCTTCAGGAAAAGATTCATGATTTTGACGGTGAGAATGCCACCGATGGTGCAAACAGCAAAATCCACCAACCCCAGGCTAAAGATGAAGAGTGGCTTCCAGCTCAAGAATGTATCCGCATGCATGGTGGCACCCACCGAAATGCCCAAGAATATGGTGACGATGTTCATCAGGGATTCTTTGGCTGTTCCGACCAACCGTTCAACCACGCCGCTTTCTTTCATGAGGTTCCCGAGCATGAACATGCCCATCAGGGGAATCACCGAGGGCACCAGAAGCGCAATGATGCCTGATGTGACGAGGGGAAACAGAATTTTTTCCTGATGCGAAACAGGCCTCAACTGACGCATTCGGATTTTTCTTTCTTTCAGATTCGTCATCATTTTCATGATCGGCGGTTGAATCAGGGGCACCATGGCCATGTATGAATAAGCGGCCAGCGCATTGGGGCCGAGCAACTGCGGCGCCAGATGCTGCGTTAAATAGATGGTGGTGGGGCCGTCGGCGCCGCCAATGATACTGACAGAGGCGGCCTCCTTCAGGGTAAAGCCCACCAGCACCGTACCGGTAAAGGTAATGAAGACGCCAATCTGCGCGCCAGCGCCGATGAGGAGGGTCTTGGGATTGGCGATGAGCGGTCCAAAGTCGGTCATGGCGCCCAACCCCAGAAAGATAATGCAGGGAATGACCTCCCATTCGAGTCCGTAATGGTAAAATAACTGAAGGAGTTGAGGATGGCCATGCGAATAGCCCATCAGCGGGACCAGGGGAAAGTTAACAATAAAAATTCCGAAACCGATGGGGAGCAAGAGAAGGGGCTCATATTTTTTGGCAATGGCCAGATATATGAACGTACATCCCACAACCCACATGATGACGATATTCCACTGAAAATTGTAAATTCCGGTTGTGTGGAGGGTCCCATTCAACATGTCGAGTATTTCATTGGCGGTCATGACAAAATCCTTTTCAAATAACTACAGTGGATGATCAATGTTTTGGGGTTATTCGTTTTTCCAGACCGGTTTTCGTTTTTCCATGAAGGCATTCAGCCCTTCCTGAGCATCTGCCGTGGGCATGAGTTCGTTTAAGTAGATATCTTCAATCACCTTGAGTGACGGTTCGAAATCATCCATCAACCCTGCCGTAATGGCCTTTTTTGTTTTTCGTAAGACTTCAGCACTCAACTTGAGATAGGGTTTAAGGAAATCCTGTGTGGCGGAATTCAAGTCGTCTTTGGCAACAATCTTGTTGATCAACCCCATCCCCAAAGCCTCTTCGGCCGAAATAATTCTTCCCGACAGTATCAGATCCATGGCAGCCTTTCGACCGATGATACGGGGCATAATCTGAGCCGCTATGGGGGGGAATACCCCTACCATGACTTCCGGCTGGCCATATTTGGCATCTTCGGAAGAGATGACCAGGTCGCAGAAAACGGCCACTTCGCATCCACCCCCCAGGCACGATCCGTATACGGAGGCCACGGTTGGAATACCCAAGAGATCCATGAGTCGGAACATGCGGTGAAAAGCGCCTATCATTTTCGGCGCCATATCGCCCATATGCTCTCCCACATCCACGCCTGCGGAAAAGCATTTTCCCTCTGCGTCAAAAAGCACCACCTTCAGGTCCTTCTCGCCCTGCCATGACGCAAGGACTTCGTTGATTTCCTCCATCATGGCGATGTTCAGAACATTCACCGGGGGCCTGTTTAACGTGAGGGTTCCCAAGCCATTTTCAAACTTAACTTCAATGTGATCGTATGCCATAATATGTGCTCCTTAATCAATAAAAAAACGGCAGGCAGGCCTGTTCATGGACCTGCCTGCCGTTGATGATTCGTGTTCTTACGGAAAAACTACTCTTTAGGTGTCCCCATCGCATTGGCAAACATGTCCATATCCCAGGTGCTGCACTCTGCGATATCCTGCCGGAAGTTCAGGAAATTAATGGTATCCTGACCCGTGATCCGTTTGGTATTGAAGGCGCCGAAACCGAGGAAAGCTTCTCCGCCCATATTGGCCGCCAGCCAGTGCCGGTTGTAGTTCTTGGAGTAATCCCAGAAGAATTTTTTCTTGGCACGGATACTGTCAATGGATTTGATCAGGCAGCCCGGAAACAGGTTGGCAAAGGTCCATATGATCTTGTCAACCTCTTTGTCCAGCAGTTCAAAATCCGCATTGGGCTGATGCTCCTTCACAAAGGCGCGGGCTTCCTTGGCCTCGGGACCGGATTTGTACTCACCGTAAACCACTTCGCCACCATCCACATATTTGTCGGTAATGATCATGGGGTTTCTCACCCATTCGCCATCCACCTTCAAGACCGGAACCACTTTACTGATAAGGGTTTTGGCTTTCATTTTGTAGGCGGACCACATCTCGCAGGAGACGCAGTTCCACATGGCGTCTTCAATTCCCAGATACCATGGCAAGAAATCGGAGGAACCGCCATCGGGGGCGGATCCGTGTTTGGGTCCCGCCTGTCCGAAAATGGCAAGATCCGAAGAAATAGCCAGGTCACAGGCCATGCCGATTTCCTGACCGCCGGCGACTCTCATGCCGTTGACCCTGGAGATGACCGGTTTTTTGCAGGCCAGGATGGCATCCACCATGTGATTGAACAGTTCCATATACTGACCGTATTCATCACAGCGCAGGCTGTAAAATTCACTGTATTCCTTGGTATTTCCGCCGGTACAAAAGGAATAGGGACCGGTACCGGTGAATACCACCGCAACCACACTGCGGTCCAGGGAAGCGTTCTCAAAACCCGCGATGACCCCTTTGACCATCTCCGTGGTATAGGAGTTGTACTGTTTGGGGTTGTTCAATCGAATCCAGGACACATAAAGTCCATCCACCACATTGCCCTTGGGATCTGTCAAGGGGCGTTTTTCATAGACCACGCAGGGCGCTTCCGTTCCCCAGTGAACATCCGTGTGAAGTGCGTGATCCTTCTTTTCGTTGTCTCTTGGCATCCATTCTAAGGCCATAATCTTTTCTCCTTTACTTACTTCTTTGATTTCTATTTTGGTTTTGTGTTGTCTATTGATGATCGTTAAAAAACCTCCCTAATTAAAAATCGGGGGTCAGCACGATGCGCCTCATGGGCGGCGTCTTATGGGCCTCGGCAAACGTCTCGGCAATGGTGCTCATGGGGCGGATTTCAACAAACTCTTCCATATTGACTTTTCCGCTTAGAACCATATTCAGGACAATTGGATAATACTCGGGGAGGCATCCCCAGGTGCCGAGAATGTCGGCATCAAAAGCCATCAGACGTCCAATGGCATATTCCGTCTTGGCCATACCGAATCCCACCACAACCAGCTTTCCGGTGAATCCGAGAAGGGTCAACGCAATCTCCTGACCACCCTTGGCCCCGGTCACCTCAAAGATCTTCCATCCAAAATTGGCAAGGCCGTTTCCTTTGCATATTCCCTTGAATTCCTTGGACACGGTCCTGGCATCCTTGTCGGTGGAGTTGATGACAAAATCAGCGCCAAAGTTCAGGGCCCGGTCCAATTTTTCCTGATTTCGTGCGATCCCGACGACGGTCTTTGCCCCCAATGCTTTGGCAACCTGCCCCATGTACTGGCCCACACCGCCGGTAATGCCGACCACAATAACATTGTCGCCCGGCTGTAGATCGGCCCGTTTGGCTGCCTGGTAAGGTGTGGTGGCGGCATCAGCAACCACGGCCAAATGGGAAAGAGGCATATCCCCTCGGTCTTTGACTTCGCAAAGATCAATACTCGGCACAGGGATATGGCTTGAAAAACCGCCATAGAGACCGATACTGTTACCCGGCATTTTCTGGTCGAGGCATCGATTTCCCCGGCCGGTCTTGCAGAGGATACACTTCCGACAGGGCATCACGGCAGGGATAATGACTTCTTTTCCAAGCCATTTTTCGTCTCCGTCAACAACGGTACCGGAAATTTCGTGACCCAATGTCAATGGGGGTTTTGAAACCGTCGGCACGCCATCATAAAAGTATCCAAGGTCCGTGTGACAAACACCGCAACCGGCCACTTCCACCAATACTTCTCCAGCTTCAAGGGCGGGCACGGGTATTTCGGTTTTTTCCAATTTGCCCGATGTGACTTCACCGGTTTCCCGGTCGCGTGTTGTGGGCTGAACCATCTGCCAGGTTTGGATTTTATCGGGTATTGCCATTGTTATCCTCCTTACTGATTATTATTAAGTGGTTGAACTACTGATTCACGACTAGATCATCCCATAGCCACCGTCAACACAGAGCAACTGGCCCGTGATGTAATCGCTGTCATCTGAAGCCAGAAATACGAAAGCCGGGGAAATGTCTTTGGGCTCGGCAAAACGCTTCAAAAGAATTCGGTTCATATAGATTTCTTTCAGCTTTTCATCCGATCGAATTTTTTCCGTCATGTCGGTGGCTACAATGCCCAGGGATATGACGTTACAGCAGACGTTATACCGGGCAAGTTCCCGCGCAATGGACTTGGTCATGCTGAGAAGACCGCCCTTTGCCGCGCTGTAATTAATCTGCCCCACCGTCCCCACAAGACCTGCTACGGACATGACGTTAATAATTTTTCCGCTGTTCTGCTCTTTCATCCGGATACCCGCGGCCTGAGCGCAGAGAAAAGCACCTTTCAGATGAATATCCACCACCTGATCCCATTGGTCCTCGGTCATTTTGAGCATCATGGAGGCCCTGGTAAATCCTGCATTGTTTACGAGAATATCCAGCCTGCCGAATTTATCAACAGCGGAAGAAACCAGGTTTTCCACCTCTGATTTTTGGGCCACATCCGCTTTTACGGCGATGGCATCACTTCCCAAGTCCTGAATCGCCTGGACCACTTCGTCGGCCGCCTTCTGATTGGACGTATAGTTGACAACAACCTTTGCCCCTTCTTCGGCAAAACCAAGCGCAACCGCCCTTCCCACACCCCGGCTGCTACCGGTCACCAATGCGATTTTATCTTTGAGCTTCATTTCTTCACCTCTCCCAAAAGTTATGCCCCATCCGTTTGGGATCCACATGTTTTATGGAGCTATATTGTAGCCACATTATAATTACGCAACGAATGTAGTGAAATTCGATTTTCGTGTCAAGAAAAATCGAAAATATCCAGATTTCATTAGTCAATTTGTTTTCAATATACTTGACTCTTGATACATGCTTCAAATTTCTATATCATATTAGTAGATTATATTTTGCTTTATTCTTTCCCTGCCTTAAAAAGAGATTGAAAATGAAAAAAAGAATTCTTGAAATGCTCATTTGCCCAAGGTGTCTGCCTGAAGAACACGATTTGAGGCCACACATAAAAGCAGAAAAAAAAGGCGATATTCTTGAAGGTTTTTTGTCCTGTGCCCATTGCAATAAGGAATATCCCATTCAAAACGGAATCGCATTTCTGGATTCGGACTCACCCCAAATGAGGCAAGCTGCGCCCTCAAAGTATGAAGAAGCACCGGTTCTATCATCTTACATGTGGAGTCATTACGGCGATCTCCTTAGGGAAGAAAACGTTTCAACCGCCTACAGTCCGCGTGGGGTGGTGCTGGGGAGAATTGGATTCGCGTCTCAATCTCAACAACCTCACCGATGATGACAAAAGAGACCCGGTGACCGGAACCCCGTCCAGCCGAAGTTTCATGTGCCGGCTGATAAAAGAACCAGATTAGACCGAATCAGTTGAGCCACCTTTCCCGCCACATCTCCCACATGAGGAGCGCCCAGAGGCGATAACAATGATTGGCCTTGCCGGAAAGGTGCTCTTTGAGGTGCATTTCCACATAGCCAGGATCGAAGAGCCCTTCTTTTTTCAATCGATTCGCCGACAGGTAATCCGAAAGCATCTCTTTCAGCTCCCCCCGAAACCATCGTTCAATGGGCACGCCAAACCCCATCTTCGGCCGTTCAAAAAGCGCCTCCGGAACATAGCGGGACAAGAGCCTTCTGAGCAAATACTTTCCTTTGCCCCCCCTGTATTTCAGGTCATCCGGCAGACCAGACGTGAATTCCACCACCCGGTGGTCCAGGAGCGGGACACGGACTTCCAGACTTACGGCCATGCTGGCCCGGTCCACCTTGGTCAACATGGCATCCGGCAGATAGGTTTTCTGGTCCACCCGCATGAGTCGCGAAAGGACAGGCCAGCCCTCCGTATCCCGAAAGGTTTTTTCATACTGACTCTCCACAAGGTTCCCATGAAGGAGGCCCGGCAACACCCCCTTGGGCCACAGGTGAATGGTCATTCTGTAAAGGGACTGGATATCCCCCCCTTGCATGAGGTCCACCAGTTTTTCCCACTTATCGGGAAAATTGGCCACATTGAATCGCTGGGGAAGGAGGCTTCTCCAAGGCATATAGCATCTTTCCACCCAAGAAACCGGGATTTTCTCCAGGGCTGATCCCAGGGGATTCCTGAACCATTCCGGCAACCGTTGAAACGCCGTGGCCATGGCCCGGGTGCTCCAGTAGCGCACATAACCTGCGAACTGTTCGTCGCCCCCATCTCCTGAGAGGGCTACCGTCACCCGGGAACGGGCCAGTCTGGAAACCAGAAACGTGGGCACCGCCGATGAATCGGCAAAAGGTTCGTCATAGATTTCGGGCAGTTGAGGGATGACCGCTAAAGCGTCCCTGGGCGTCACATAAAACGCGGTATGGTCCGTTTTCAGGTGCTCTGCCACTTTGGCGGCCCAGGGGGCTTCATTAAATCCGGGTTCATCGAAACCGATGCTGAAGGTTTTCACAGGGGTGTTGCTCGCTTTTTGCATCAGGGCTGCCACAATGGATGAATCGATTCCCCCGCTTAAAAGCCCTCCCAGGGGAACATCGCTGATCAATCGATCGGACACTGATTTCGTCAGCAGGCGATCCAGCTCCTCCAGAGCATCCTCCTCCCGTTGAACGGACATTGGCTTATTCCCTTTGGGGTCAGGCAGGGTCCAGTAGGGTTTTACCGTCAGCGAGCCTTTACGAAACCGGGCAAAATGGCCAGGCAAGAGCTTGAAGGTATTCTTAAAGACTGTTCTTGGGGCGGGGATATACTGGTAATGCAAAAAAAGGGGAACCGCATCATGATCCAGGTTCCTTGGAAAAGCTGAAAGCCCCATAAGGGCTTTTAGTTCGGATGCAAAAAAAAGGGCCCCCGACACATAATAATAGAACAGGGGTTTGATCCCCAGGCGATCCCTGGCCAGGAACAGACACTCCTCCTTTTCGTCCCACAAACCAAGGGAAAACATGCCCGTAAATTGTTTCAGGCAATCGATGCCCCACTGGCGATAGGCTGCGAGAACGACTTCCGTATCGGTATCGGTTCGAAAGGTGTGACCCAATTCTTTTAGCGTTTTTCGAATCTCTCTGAAATTATACACTTCACCGTTATAGACGATCTGAACCCGCTTATCATCGCTTGCCATGGGTTGGCGGCCGGCTTTCGACAGATCGATTACCGACAATCTCCGATGCCCCAGTCCCAGACCATGATTTTCATCAATAAAAAGGCCCGAATCATTCGGGCCCCGATGGTCGAGTTTTAAAATCGCTTCAGGGAGAGACTCCCGCAAGCGATTGAAATTTTGATTTGTTTTAAACCCAACAACACCGCACATAACAACAAATTGCTCCCGGATATTTGCCTGCCCTAATCGGTCCCGTTCTGGTCCCGGCCAGCGCTCAGCCCTGCGATATCCCAATACATTTTTTCATAATCCGCAACAACTTTATCCAAAGAATACAATTTGCGGATTCTTTCCCTCGCAAGTATCCTGCGTTTGCCAAATTCCTCATTAGGCAATTCTAGGAATTCCAATACGGAATTGGCGATTGCCAACGGATCTTTAGGCGGGACTATTTTGCCAGTCCCACCTATGATTCCCCGCGATTCTCCCACGTCAGTCGCGACACATGGGACACCACAAGCCATTGCCTCGCCAATAACATTGGGGAAACTCTCACCATATGAAGATGCTAAGACAAAGATATCAAGCGCTGCCATGATCCGGTTTACGTCTTCCCGACGGCCTAAAAGATGTACGTTCGGAAGGGACCTTGATTTACCTAAATGAGCCTGAATTTGTGGGTTTTCCCAGACCATTCCTTCGCCACAAAGAATGAAATGAGCATCAGGCCTTTTCCTCCAAATTAGCTCTGCAGCTGAGAAAAAAGTGGCATGATCTTTCATAGGATCAAAGCGGGCCACAAGACCCATACAGGGGGCATCCTCAGGAATTTCAAACTCATTGTGAATCTGGTCCCTCAGGACTGGATCCGGTTTGAAACGCTCAAGATCAAACCCGTTGGGAATTACCATAGTTCGTCTTGGGTTATACCCCATTTCCCTGTGATCTTCTATTGACGCGTGGGAATTGGCTACTATCATATGAGGGATACCCGAAAGAGCAGCACATGCCTTCATTGCCCAGCGCGTCGTTTTGCTATATTGGGAAAAATCCATGTTTGTGCAGCGAATGTTCCAGGCCAGCACACCTCCCCCGGCAATTCTTGAGGCGAGAGTGCCAAGTAAATCAGCATGGTACATCCAGGTCTGTACTACTTGGGGTCTCCATTTTCGCACCATTTGAATCGCCTTGAACAAAGCCAACGGGTTAGGACGTCTTGGATTGACACCCAAGGAATCTACCTGGATTCCGAGGTTATTTATCCTTTGACTAAGCACCCCGGGTGGTTCAAGGCTGACGACGCGACATAGAAATTTCTCCCGGTCGAGAACAGAAACCAGCTTATACAGCATCATCTCTGCCCCCCCGGTATTAAGATCGGTAATGATATGCATGATTCTAATCACAAGGGGTCCCCGATTGCCATGGATTTGGATCTGCAAAGAGCACTGAAAAAACATTCTTAAAGGTGTGGAAACAAGTTTTGAATGAGCTGTTCACGTCTTCTTCCCTTTGTCTATTGTCTGTGTTTCCTTTCGAGAACACAATGTACCCAGAAATAAGATAGTTTCAACAATGTCTCGATCATTGTGGTGAAGCAGAATTTCGAAAAATGATTTCTCAATACGGCACAGTGATACTCTGCAATATGACACGATCTGTTCATTAGGTTTTTACGCGCCGACAGCCGATCCATGTTCTCGGTCCGGTATCTCCTTGCAACCAGTGTCTCGACCTTGCACGGACCAAATTTTTTAATAATTTCGGCATATGTCAATCCTTCACACCCCCGCAAATCGGCGCGGTATGGGTTTTGAGCAAAGACAGATGCCTTGACCACCGGCAAACATTCCCCCGGCGTCCCATCGTTCAAGAAACCCCTGAGAGTCAGATCGTAAGGCTCTTTAAAGAAAGCGCCAATCATTTTTCCTGTTCGTAACTCCACACAGCGAAAGAGGATAAAAGGACAGGTACTATGAGTTTTGATGGCTCGCAAAAGATCATGCGCCGCATCAGGGATCAAAAGGTCATCAGAATCTAGGAAAAGCAACCACTCGCCTTTTGCATTTGTCGCGCCGAGGTTTTTCGCACCTGTCACCCCCAGATTTTTTTCACTGCGAATAAGCTTAATCACTCCTGACAAAAGCCCCTCTTGATAGAGACCTTGCAACAGCTCGTAAGTGGCATCCCTCGAAGCGTCGTCAACAACGATTATCTCGGTCGTTGGAGCCATATTCGCTGAAAATTGTAAAGCGCTGTCAATACTCTGAGACACGAGTTCTTTTCTGTTGTAAGTCGGTATGATGACAGACAGTCGACATCCTTTATGACACTCTTTTTCCATGTCAATAAATGCCTTTAATGTGTTGTTTGATCTTCTGCCTGTGTGACCATTTAATCATGCCCTTCGGATATGAAAGCAACTTACTGACATGCCAAATGAAACTTTCCTTCACTGACATAACTTGGCGTTTGCTGAAATCACACCCGATGTTCATTCTTCCAAATTTTTTTGCTTCAGTTCGAAACCATTTCCCCCTTTCTACGACGTGATGATCATAGGTCAGCACCGCCTTCCTGACGCAGTAATACCCGCTTTTGGCGGCTTGGCTTCTTTCGCTTCCCTTTAGCTCAAACTCCCAAATGCTCTCACCATCCCTTATAAGGGATAGAAGTGCGAATTTTTCCCAAAGCGTACCCTGTGCGGAAACCCTATAGGGTGATTTCGGTTCTATCGCGCCTATGAAGGAATAACCTGCCACAGATTTGTCAGGACCCGGTCGGGGAACAAGACGCAGCATGTGTCCGTTCAGCTCTTTCAATGCCTCGATGCATTTGAGCACATCGCTTGTACTAACCGGTTTTCGCAAAAAAAAATCTTCTAATATGAGAATAATATATTCTGAATCGATTTGTTCAACCATCCTCTTCAACCCGTGTGACCAGTTCTCATCCTCTCCAACGGTTATGGTTTCTACACGCGGGTCATTAAATGTTCTGTAATTTGACCCTAAATAAACTTTAAATGGAAGGTCCCCCCAGAATCGCCGGAAAAGGGTAAAAAAGGGTATCCATAGATCAGAATACTCATCACAGGAGGCTACGAGTATGGTTGCGTTAGACATGATTGGCCTGACAGAGGAACAACGGAAATTAGATGTTGGTTGCCTTGGACCACCAAGCCCTGATGAAGAAAGGCTAACCTACGTCCAATGACTAACGTTACGATAACCGACTTTTTTAAAATAAACTATAATCATACAAAGATATACAATTAGAAATGATAATACCCCCAGAGCCCCATTATCGCTATACTTGAGTGCTGTATAACTAACAAATCCAGAAAATGCCGACATAGCCCCGAATATGCCTATTATCCTGACAATAGAAAACCCTGTCTCAGCAACAAAGGAACGGTAAACAGTTACAAAACCGGCCATTCTTGACAACGGTAACGCAATACTTGCGCCAACACCTCCAAGAAAAGGAGTGAGTAACAAATTCGCGCTTAGCCCGACACTACCCTCAATTATTCTAGCTATAGCCCACAATTTATTTCCTTTCCAGATGGAAAACAGGGTCACGCACGAGCCACTTATGTAACCAAATGTTATAGCCCAAGACAAAATAACCAACATTACCGTACACCCGCTATATTCACCTCCATAAAGAACCTGAATTACATACTTGCCATTTACAAGCATAAAAAACCCTAATGGGATTGTGGCAAAATACATAAGAGAAAAATATGACAATAGAAGCTTTTCATACGCCTTGGTTAAATATGCATTACTCAACCGCTTAAAAAAGACAGGGGTAAATATTGAGTCAAATATCTCAAATGGCAATATTACACGTTTGGCTGCTTCAAATAAACCGGTTTCGGTAGGTCCCACAAAATTATATACGATTATCCTGTCAAGATTTGAGCCCATACACGTCCATAAATCACCAAACCAAAAAGCAATACCGTTTTTCAGTGTATCTACAATTATTTTTGGCTTGTTAACTATTTCTGAAATCGCGACTCTAAAACCTGATTGATCATGAAGCATTTTCCATGTATATGAGAAATTAATAGCCCCAACTGCTAAAACTGTGATTACCGCATATTCCAAAAGGTCGTCAACGCCGGTTACAAAAAAAAACACACAAACAGCTACACCTGTCCTAACGAAACTCTCTACAAAACCTATAATCTTTATTTCCGATCTTCCCACATATATCCACGAATAGGCAAAAGGTTGTAACAATATCCTAAAACTGAGAACAAAAATGCACAGTTCTACCAGCGATCCAAAATCAAAAATATAAAGCGCCGTTAATATCAAGAAAAAAAATATCAGTGATATGACCATTTGAATCAGTGTAATACATGTTATCAAACCGGTTGAATCTAAGAAATATTTCCTTTTTTGATAATCAGCGTCCAGGATAGCTAACATTTGGCTGCCATAACGGTAAAGGCCGAGCTCACCTATTCTGCCTATAATTTCTATTGCTGCTGCCGCGACTGCAAAATATCCTAATTTCTCAGGACCCAATACCCTTGTAGCCCAAATCGTCACAAAAACCAGTGCCAGAGCATTATATACTCTGGCAACACCAAACCATGATACCTTACGAAGAGTTGATGAACTCATCTAAAGACCTTTTAACGGGCCAGCAAGAGGATCTACCAGAAAAGATAAGGTCAATAAATGAAATATCTGCATTACATTAACCTAACCCAAATAATGGTGAAAAGACAGCGATCGATAGTTTTTGCCATACTTATCAACCATAACATCTAAATTAGACAATTCGTCCCGACGTAAATGCAGATTATGCCAATACATAGTTTGAACCCTATCCGGATAATTATTTAGCATAAAGTTTCCGTAAGTTTCCTGTTCAGCAAATGAAATATTCATATTCAACGAACATAGCTCTGATATAGCTTCAAACCATCTTTTTCTGCTGTACGATTCGATCTCTTTCTTCATTACATCTAACAAGTCCCCGTTAAATATCATCATATGTGAAATAAAAGATGCGTGATGTCTCCCATTTAACCCGAGAAGTTTTTTATAACCTAAATAGTATTTATAATAATATTCATCAGACGTATAAAAAACATATTTGCCGTTCTGTATAAAAACCATGTCATTAACAAGTACAGTATCTGCATCTACAAAGATATAGTTTTCACGGCTACAAATTGATGAAGCATTCAGTTTTATTATCTGCTGCCTTAACCAGCCACTTCTGTCGACCCCTTCAATCCTTATATCGATGTCTCTCAAGGGATTGGGAATCAAATTATTCTCATCAATATAAGTACAATCTATATCTCTTGCTTTCTCTTCCAGGTTACTTGATGTTGGAGCAACTACATATATTTTGTTGATTGGGTGACACAAGAACCTTCTTACAGACTGAACAACCAATCCAAACATTTCGGTTTCATTCGGACCTACAGGTATAATCACATCGACATCAATATTGCTTCGGCTGATTTTTGGTAAACTTGGTACTTTGAAAGTATTTTTGATAAATTGAAATGATTTCCCATAAATACGATGATATATGTACCTGTAAAAATGTATATTCCTAGTTTTCATCACTTCCACCAACTCTAAAAAGAGGGGCTCGAGATCTTTGAATTTTGGGACGCCGCCCAATGGACTCAGGAGACACAGATCTCAGGCTAACCCTGCGCTTCTTGATAGGTATGGATGACATCTTCCACCATTTTATCTAAACAAAAATATTTCTCCACACGCTCTCTTGCAGCCTTTCCGAACCTTCCTCGGACCTCCGGGTTTAGAAAAAGATAATTGATAGCCTCAGCTAAGGCTTTTGAATCCTTCGGCTGAACCACAAGTCCGGTTTCCTGATGCTGGTTCACAAAAGAGGTACCGGTTCCGAGTTCTGTTGAAATAAGCGGTTTCCCACATGCCATCGCCTCCAATAGAACGATACCAAAAGCCTCGCTGCGAAAAATTGATGGAAATACGAAAACATCACAGGCATGAAGATATCTGATGATATCCTCATTCGAAAGTTCACCCAAGAAGAAAATCTTTTTCTTTAATTCATCGTCTGCCGCCACCTGCTTTTTGAGATCCCTTTCCATAGGACCTATGCCTACCATCAACAGGGTCCCCTCAACCATCTTCATGGCCTCAAGGAGAACATAAAGTCCTTTATAATATCTGAACTTGCCAATAAAGAGCGCAATGGGGCCCTCATAATTCCCACGTATCCCAGCTACTTCCTTTTCTGTATTATCGTTGGGTGCAAATCGGCTTGGGTCAATCCCAAATGGTATTACCTTGCATTTATCTCGAAATTGATGCAGCACATCAGAAGATTGAACATAATTAGGTGACGTGGCAATTATGACATCCGAACCTTTCAGAAATCTCTGAAGAAGTGGGGAATACAATTTTGCCAGCCGTGCCTGCCGAACGATATCACTATGATAAGTCACGACAATTTTATTGGTCACTCTTGCCAGCAATGAAGCAATTTCCCCTGTAGGGTTGGGGAAATGAAAGTGAACAACATCTGCGTCCTTTCCCAGTTTCCTCACCCATGCAGACAGGGTGGCATTAAGCGGAGCAGAAGCAAATCTACCCAGTTGAGGAACCTTGGTCACCCGGATTCCATTAATATTTTCCACTTCGAGTTTTGCGCGTGTGTTTGAAACAAGCACCTCCACCCTGATTCCTCTATCCTTCAACCCGTTCGCAAGTAAATTGATGTGACCTTCTACTCCCCCGACAACGGGCGGACAATAATCTTTATAGACCTGCAATACCTTAAGGGGAGGTTTTGCCCCAAGTTGAATAGTTGAAGCCTTCTCACGGACCCGATCACCTGATTGACCCTTTATCAAGTTCTGATAAATTGAGCCAATTTCCGCCAAAAGCCTATCTGCCGAATAGTCTCTTGTCGCAAATTTGCGCGCCGCAGTAGATGTTTCTTGTCGGAAGCGGCTGTTCATCAGAACGAACTGGATACCTTTAGCCAGACCATTCGCATCCCCCTGCCGGCATATCAATCCCCGTTTGCAGACTTCAAAACCATCTAAATCGAATGTTGATCGCTGAGGCCCTATCAAATCCCGCACACCACCAGCATCAGTGGAAATAACAGGAACCAAGCTCGCCATTGCTTCTATAATAGAAACAGGCGTACCCTCGTTTTTTGACGTCAAAATAAGGATATCCAGATCGGCGTACACTTGGGGTAGATCCCTTATCCACCCGCAGAACATGACGAGGTCAGAGAGACCAAGATCTGAAGTATAAGACATCAGCTCCTGACACAATTCTCCATCCCCGATGATCAAAAATTTCACCTGAATACCCGGATTCTCTCCAGTAAATATTTTTGCGGCATCCAGAAACATTTTATGATTCTTTATTGCCACCAGTCTCCCTACAATACCAATCAAAACAGTTTTGGGTTCAACGCCGATACTCCTCCTGAATTGTCCCTTCAGGCTTTTTACCAAAGAGAACGGCTGCAGATCAAAACCCAGTTTCACTGTTCTAAATTTCTTTTCTGGCGCTATGCGATATTTTCTGCTCAGTTCATTTTTTTGGCTCCCACTTATTACGATTATTACGTCGGTAGTTTTTGCCTGCAGCCGCTCTGCCCAGATAACCATTTGTGATTTGATCCCGCTGAAATAGCCATGGAGGACGTGACCATGAAAAGTATGGATTACAAGAACTCTCTTTTTATGTAATCTGTTATGAATAAACACCGCTATCCTGCCCAAAGTCCCGGCCTTGGCAGTATGGGTATGAACGATATCGGGTTTCTTTTGAGCAAGAATGTGTAGCAGGTGAATCAAGGTTCTTATATCTCGATGGAAGCTGATTTCTCTCTTTAATAATGGAACGATCATTGGTCTTATTCCGAGATCCCTCGCTACATAGCTCATATCACCTTCAAGATCAGAAACATTTCCACTGACAAGAATCGACTCAAATCGCTCTGAATCCAGCCCCTTGGTGAGCAGGCTTACATGGATAGATGGGCCACCTATATTAAGACGCGTTATAATACGGAGGATCTTTATCTTTTTTTTCATTCAGATCATCTCTCTCAAACCGCATTGATTATTTTCAGGGTCTCGTCTGCACATTTCTTCCATGAAAACTCGGTCGCCCTCTTAAACCCCTTGTTTATCAAGCCCGCCCTGAGGGGTTCATCCCCCAGAAGCCTGTTCATCGCTTCTGAAATGGAGCAGGTATCATACGGATCCACCAACAGGGCTGCATTCCCGGCCACCTCCTTCATGGATGAGACATTTGACGTAATCACCGGCGCCCCGCATGCCATCGCCTCCAATATGGGAAAGCCAAAACCTTCATATAGTGAAGGGAACATAAGACATATGGCGTTTTTATAATAGGATACCAGCTGATTGCGAGGCAGATATCCCGGCATATGTATTTGGACCTTTAGCGGGTGTTTACTTACCATTTCCAAAAAGTCCCGGTTTTTCCAACCTTCCCCCCCGACAATAATAAGATGCAAATCCCGGCCAAGCGGTTCCAATAACTCAAACGCCTTGAAAATACGCTCAAAATTTTTTCTTGGATCAAGAGTTCCCACAAAGAGAAAGTACCTGGAGGGAAGGTCATTGCTTTGCTCCGTGCCGCACTCCAATTCTCTTGGAAATACCGGCGTTCCGAGATGGATCGTATCTATTTTATTTTCGCTGATTCCCAATTGACCTTCAATATCTGCCGCTGTAGAGTGTGAATCAGCAATAATTGCATCAGAACGTTTCAAGGACAATTTCATCAATAACCGTTCGACGAATAAATTCGGCAAGGCCATAGTACCCGGGTAGAGGCGATTTACCACGTCGTGAACAGTCACCACAGTTTTTATTCCTGGCGGCAACAAGAGCGGCAGATGATGTCGGGAACCCCAAAAGAGATCAAGATTCATCTTAGCTACAATAACAGGCACATTTACCTGCATCCAAAGCGTGCTCAACAGTTTTCTGTCGAGCCTTCCTGCGATCTTGGACCATCTTGGATTATTCAGGTCATAATTTATAGGTCCATTTGATATGAGATAATAATCGTTTTGATGATCTATCTTTTGAATTTCATCTAATAGATGCTTCAGATAAACACCGATCCCGGTTAGCTGATAACTGAGTGGTCTTGCATCAACCCCGATTTTCAACTGAAAAGACCCTCCTGATCAGGATTCGACTGTGGCTCTTTATCCAGCCGACCAGTATTCGAAGCATATCCCTGCTAATGCGTCTGTTCCATCGTAAAGAGGCAAAAAGGGAAATGAATACCGTAGACGTTGCAAGTAACACTGACACACACACTGTACGCAATCGTTTTCCTGAAAAAATAATTTCTGTGGGTGCAGGCAACTGTTTGTCTAATCGACCCCCAGTCAGACGTCTCTCTCCTTTCCTGTTAAGAGAGACCCGAGCATAGCTGAGCAGCCATTCGTCAGGGACATACCCTAATCGTCGGTGCAGCATATCCATTGTTTCATTTATTACTTTCATCCTTTGTCCCAAGGTCTTCGAGACAGGGTGGAGTCGCGTGGCAGCGAGCGTTTGCCGCATATAGGCGAATCTTGCCCCGCGTGCCGCAACCCGCAACCAGAACTCATAATCCAGACAGTATCGCAATCGCTCATCCAATAAACCAAAGCGACTAACCACACTGCGTCGAAAAAAGACTGCCGGCTGACACAGGAAGCAGAAGCTTTTTAATCGCTCAGGGTCCCAGGGTAAGGTATGATAACTCTCTATGATCCGGTCTTCGGTATCAATATGATTTCCATCACCGTAAATGATATCAACCCCGGCATACTCATGAAAAAACGAAAGCACCGTTTTAAGGGCGTCGGGGCAATATATGTCATCTGAATTGAGCCAACCGATTATGTCTCCCTTTGTAGCTCTTATCCCTTTGTTTACTGCATCTGCCTGACCTTTGTCCTCTTCCGACACCCATCTGAGACGCCCCTCGAATCTTCTCAAAATTTTCAAAGTTTCATCATCGCTGCCCCCATCAATAATGACATACTCCAGCCCGGGAATATCCTGATTCAGGACACTCCATATTGTCCGCTCTATAAAACCTCCCTGATTAAGCGATGGTGTAACCACGCTTAGAGATGGCAGCAAAATATCACCTTCATATATGTAAGGGCCGGGATTTCAGGTCGTTTAAGGAATGAATTCAACCAAAACCAGGGAAGATCGGGATTAATTCACCATTTTGTAAAACAGTCTATAGCTGCTCCAGATACCATTGATAAGCCCTTCTTATTCCTTCCTCCAATGGTGTATCTGCATGCCAGCCAAGGGTTGTCAATTTTGAAACATCGAGAAGTTTGAGCGGGGTTCCGTCCGGCTTGGTGTGGTCGAACTTGAGATCGCCTTTAAACCCGACAACTTCACCAACCATCTCAGCCAGTTCCCGAATCGACTGGTCTTTGCCCACTCCGATATTTACAATATCGTCCCCATCATAGTTATTCATCAGATAAAGGCAAGCATCGGCGAGATCATCCACATATAGAAACTCACGCCTCGGCTTTCCAGTACCCCACACTTCCACTGATCTATCGTCCCCCATTTTTGCCTCATGAAACTTCCGGATCAAGGCAGGGAGAACATGGGAGGTCTTCAGGTCAAAATTGTCACCCGGACCATAAAGGTTGGTGGGCATAACGCTGATAAACCGCGTTCCATACTGTCGGTTATAAGACTGGCACATCTTTATCCCGGCAATCTTTGCCACAGCATAGGGTTCATTGGTGGGCTCCAAATAGCCGGAAAGGAGGTGTTCCTCTTTCATGGGCTGTGGACAGTGTTTCGGGTAAATACAGGAACTACCTAAGAAGAGGAGTTTTTTTGCCCCATGGATATATGATGAGTGGATGATATTTGTCTGAATGACTAAATTACTGTAGATAAACTCAGCGGGAAATTGCGAATTGGCCAGTATCCCTCCCACCTTTGCAGCGGCCAAAAATACATACTCGGGCCGCTCCTGGTCAAAGAAAGCCTCAACGCTCTCCTGCCTCACAAGATCCAGTTCCCCATATGTCCTGAACACAAGGTTCTCATACCCCGAATCCTTGAGCTTTCGCACGATTGCTGATCCCACCAAACCGTCATGCCCTGCGACGTAAATCTTGGAATCTTTTTTCATATCTCTAAGTCCCCAATTATCGGTGTCAGGTCACATTATCTCAGGGCCACAAACAAAAAATCATATTAATCTTATCGAAACTGACTACTGACAAACCAGATACTCTGCCGTGACTGTTCCGCTGCTGATTGTCAAAGAATCTATTGTTGTGTTTGATATTTGAGTTATAAACGCAGGGTTCCACCCCCCCTGGAGGGTAAGGTTTTTTGCGGTAATCAGATTGAGCGCCTCGGCAGTTGCATCTTGAGAAATTTTAATGGTGTCTCCTGAAACGGCCGCATTGATAGCCTCTTGGATACTTGCATAGCAGGGGATGTTCCCACCGCATGAACCGGAAGGTTCCACATAAATGTCACTACCGCCTAGAGCCGCAACAGCCTTACCCAGATTAATTCTCGGTTTGGTGATGGCAACCTTAGTATCGGTGATGCTGTCGCCCGTATCTATGAGAGTCGATTGCAACTGATCCGGCGTCAGAAAAGTCCCGGTTATGGCTCTGGCTGCACTCTGCAGGCATGCGGCCGCCCCGGCGGCATAGGGGGATGCGGCTGAGGTTCCGCCGAAACCATTTGGCGTATCATAATATCCACCGCCAAGTTCAGTTGTGGTCGCCCATTCGGAAGGTGCCAGAAGATCTAGAAACGAAGCGCTATTGGAATAGGTTGTCACTTGATCCGCATTGGCCGGATTATCCACATAATATTTTTCCTCACATGGCGGTCCCGGTGTTCCAACACAGGAACCGTTCGCGATGCATCCCACCCATCCTGCCGGAGGGTTTTGCCCAAGATCCGCATCATAAACGGCGCCAACCGAAATCACATTGGAAATACAGGATGGAGCGGCCAGAGAATCGCAGTAACCCTCGTTGCCTGCGGAGACAAACAGGCTTATCCCTGCTGCCACCACATTTCCGGCGGCAGCCGCATAGGCGGGACGTAAACCATCGCAGGACCCAAAATAACGGCCACCGCCAAAACTGAGGTTGATAACCAGTATCGGGTTGTTGGGATCGTCATTTTGATGCGTGATACACCACTCCCATGCCTCAATAATATCCGAGTCATAAGCACTGTCCCCACTCCCACGAGTAATTTTGAGGGCGTAGAGCTTGGCGTTATAGGCGACACCACCCACATAATCCCCGACAGTTCCCAGACTACCAGCCACTATACCTGCACAGGGAGTACCATGCCCCTGAAGATCCATGGGGTCATTATCATTATCCCCTGTATCGTAGCCACCGATGACTTTGGTATTGGGAAAACCGCCGTCCCCCAATCTAGGATGACTGTAGTCAATACCCGTGTCGCAAATGGCCACCGATAGCCCCTCACCACTGTAGCTCGACCTTGCCACTGATGCGTTCATCAGCGGGATTCCCTGGGCCAGATTGGGGTAACGGAGGACATCTTTCTCGATGGAAAGCACATCAGGGCCCTCAGCCAGCGCTTCCAGCCCTTCAAGGGTTACCTGGGCGGAGAACCCTGCCATGTATTTGAAGAGGCGGGCTTTTTGAACCTGCGCTGGACTGAATCCCTGAAGGAACCGGCTCAGCAAATCATGGATACGGTTGGCCAAATATTTCCGCTTATTGGGTTTTCTTAAGCTGCTTTTCGTATCAGCCGTTTCCGCTTCCTTCAAATTAACAATCACCCGGGTTGTTGCCGCGCCCTCTTCCAGAAAATCCTCTAAAACCGTACCCGCCCTTTTGATCTTCGGGCTATTGAGCAGATGGTTTATGACGTTCGTCGACACACCTTCAGGAACGTCCTCCATTTCCGCTGCACCTTGTATTGAAAAGCCAAGGGCAGACAAGAGGAAAATGCCAAAGATCAATCCCTTTATAGAAATCTTCCATCCCATTTTCAAACAAACCCCAATGGTTTTCAGTCTATTTCTGCTCAAGCGCTACAACCTTTCTGGAAAGCTCCTCAATGGTTTTCTGCTGATCCTGGACCACTTTGGTCAGCACCGCCACCACATCCATGGCGCTCATCCCCTTTCGGTCCGTTGATGCCACAAGAGCCGGAACATCTTCGGCAATAAACCCCACATGACTCTCTTTCGGATCAGTCTTATACCTGAACTGCACGGGTTGAAGGGCCGTCAACGTTTCCACTGCTTCGTCCCTGGTAAGGGATTTGATATCCTGTTTATATTCCCGGCTGGACGCATTGGTCCACACGCCTCCCGTTGAGCAATAAGCGCCGCTTCCCATCTGTAGCGGGTATGAAGGGTTAGTGGTGCCGATACCGACATAGCCGCCGTTCGGGTTCAAGATGAAGTTCTTGTATGCAACCCCCTCCTGGAGAGCAAATATCTCCGCATAGTCATGGGATGATCCGACATTCCATCCAATATAGATGTTTTTCTGATTACTGGTCGCTTTATCTGTTATGACAATCCCTCTGTTAAGCAGGTCCTGCCCCAAAACAAATGGAGCAATACCCCACGCCGAAGCCCCATTGGATAACAATCTGGATGCAGACGTAATAGACCCATTGTCACTCACCTTAAAAGTCGTCGTACCGCTGTCGTTCTTTACGATCAATTTGTCAGCGGCAAGCACCGACACAGAAACAAAAAGACACAAAAACGTAATAAAACAAAGGACCGATAAAGCCCCCCCTTTGTGCAATTGAGGCCAACCGAATAAAATTCTTCTTTCCATATTACTACCTCCTTTTATTTATCAGATATTAACCTGCTAAAATGGAAACATAAGAAATCGAATCTGGGATCCACAAGAAATGCGCAATTCTAGTTGAAACTCAACATGCCAACAGAATACTTTAGCCTCATGATCAACAATCGCAAATTTTATCAACCAGATATGCCGACAATTAAAGCCAGTAGACTCTGCTGTTTCTCAGAGTGGAAAAGGCCTGCTCAATGCCTATACAATACTTGCTGACACGCTTTATATTGCACTGGAGCGCTCCTATGATAGAAGTCAACCAGACAGGGACCTTTTCATTAGCCTTTATTTCCATTACCACAATATCCGGGGGAAGAAAAAATTTGTTCTTTGCATCAACTGACAGGTCAAGCTCGTGTATCCTGTACTTAAGATAGGTGTCAAAAGTAACACGCAGGCCATGATCATATCTCGAACCCTCAAAGGGCCGGCGGTGATAACTTATTATGCACTGCGGCTTCATGCCCAGAACCTTAACCAGGAAAACAACTTCTGATGCTGTTTCCCTGTCCAATGGATCAAACCGGTCTATGTCTATGTCCTCGCCGGAGCAGAGGGCCTTTGCCTCGTCCATGGGCAAAACAAGCCTCCGTTTTTGGACCGTACGATTTATACGCTGTTTTATCTCCACAAAACCACGGGTCATGTCAGAATCCTTATACACTCTCAACCTCAACTTACGCCGATACCAGATACCGTCAATCTTGTTTCTGTAACAGGAAAGATCAGGGCTATCGTAATATAGGCTGGCTATGCGATATATCCCTTCATCTCCTGCATTCCTGTCACGTTCCAGAAATCCTTCCAAGGCTTCTGCTACCCTCAAGTGTTCTTCGTGTGTCAGGATATACTTAAGTTCATATCTATTAAAGTGTCTGATCATGATTCCGATATGGTTAGGAACGTGAACGAAATAAGACCCACATATTCACCTGAATTCAAAAAAATATT
>CAZPQA010000017.1:0-40313 GCA_964588535.1 uncultured Desulfobacteraceae bacterium | reverse complement strand
AATAATTACCTTCCAGGTAATGGCAGTCGCCGGGGTGTCAGCCGGACACCCATACGCCATCAGAACCGTGGCGAAAGGCCGCCAGTACGAATTTCGGGGTGACCCGGGCCGAGCAGGGTACCCGGATAATCCTGAAATTGGGCGGGTATTGAAATCGGCTTACACCCGCCAGATCCGCTGCACCGTAACTGCACCAGTTACAGAGAAAAGTTGTGATTTTTGGTTCCCAATCGCCCATTCCTTCATCTCCTTATTTTTTAGGTATCAGTTTTCAGTTATCAGTAACGGTATAACCTCCAGTGCTGACAACTGACAACTGCATCCTCCTATACCACATCATGAGTCCAAATTTTAGAAAAAAATGCAATTCTCTTAAGATTCCTACCTGATTACTAATTTGCGTTTGGCCTCATGTGGGATATCCACATGCGAAACTTGGGGGTTGACTTTAGCGTATCAGTATGTAATGACGCTGCTTATGAATAGAGTGTAACGGAAAGCTTTGATTATACAAATTTGGCAAGAATATGCTTATGAAGAAAGAACACTGGAAAATACTGCTGATTGATGACGAAGAAGCTATCCGCAGTGTGGTTTCAATTGTATTGGCGGATGAAGGCTATCAAATAGTGACGGCCGCGGATGGTGAAAGTGGCCTCCGGTTGTTTAAAGAGGAGTCCCCTCAAATCGTTATCACCGATATTTTAATGCCCGGTATAGGCGGAATCGAGGTCCTCAAAAGGGTTAAAGCGTATGACCCTGACAAAGAGGTAATCGTCGTCACCGGATTCGGAGATATGGAACTCGCCATTCGAGCGCTTCAGTCAGATGCCTCTGATTTTGTCACAAAACCCATCGAAAATGAAGCCCTTCTGGTTGCCCTGGAACGGGCCAAAAAGCGGTATACAGACCGGAAAGCGTTGAACAACTACACTGCCATTATTGAAGAGAGGTGGATGGATACGGCAGAGGAGTTGGCAAGGACCTTCGATTTCCAGAAAAACCTCATTGAGAGTTCCATTGATGGGATTATGGGGTGTGACAGGGATGATAAGATCGTCACGTTCAACAGGGCCATGGAAAAGATGTCAGGTTACCTCAAGGGTGAAGTGGTTGGGAAAATGCACCTCAATGAATTCTATCCGGCGGGCGCAGCAGAACAGTTCAGAAAGGAATTGCATTCTGATGCATACGGGGGGAAAAATCGGCTTTTTCTCTTTGAAACAAACCTGCTGCCTAAGAACGGAATGAAAATTCCCGCCCAGCTCTCCGCAACGGTTCTGAAAGAAGGGGAGGAAGAGATCGGGATGGTGTGCTTTATCAGGGACCTGAGAGAGATCAGAAGGATGGAACAGCAGTTTGCTGATCAGACCCGCCTCCTTCACCAGGATAAAATGATATCCTTAGGCCGGTTAGCAGCCAGTGTCGTGCACGAGATCAATAATCCCCTTGCAGGCATCTTGAATTATGCGCGTCTAATGATAAAGATCCTCAAAAGGGGCGTGTTTGAGCAGGAACAGGCACAGAAATTCCAGGGCTATCTCAGTCTCGTGGAGCGCGAAACCGATCGTTGCTCTAAAATCGTCTCTAACCTGTTGGCATTTTCCCGAAAATCCAAAATGGAATCAGGGGAGATGGCCATTAATGACCTGCTCAAAAAATGCATTATGCTGAGCCAGCACAAACTGACGCTGCAGAATATCAAGATCGCGAAAGATTTTGGGGCGGATATTCCAAAACTCTGGGGTGACTTAAGCCAGATTCAGCAATGTATTATCAATCTGATCTTCAATGCCATTGATGCCATGCCGGAAGGTGGAAACCTGACCATTGTGAGTTCATATGACCCTAAAATGAATGTGGTGGAAATAAGCGTCGAGGACGACGGGTGTGGCATTTCAAAAGAAGATCTGCCCAATATCTTCGATCCCTTCTTCACCACCAAGATAGAAGGAAAAGGGTTGGGCCTGGGCCTTTCAACGGTCTACGGCATTATTGACCGGCACAAAGGGACCATTGCGGTGCAGAGCGAAGCAGGGAAGGGCGCGGTTTTTACCATAAAGATGCCAGTAAAAAGATAGGGATTTTGGTTTCTCTTCAGCTCGTGAGCCTCTCCTTAAAAGAATCTGGCAGGGCAAGATTGAGGTTTAACTTGAGATCTTTCCCTGAAAGACCCAGTGCCGCGCCCAGGAGTTGGGGAAGATAGAGAACAGGGATTTCAAAATCCTCTTCCAGGGCTTTGGAAATCGGTTTCTGGAAGGCCTCTAAGTTCATTTCGCACATGGGACAGAGGGTCACGATGCAATCGGCCCCTTTGGCTGCCTTAAGGATGCCGCCGGTGAGCTCCATTGCCGCGTCTTTCTTGGTGGTCATCAATGCTGCGCCACAACACTTGGCCCCCGCTGTCCAGGGGTGGACCTCAGCCCCGAGGGCTTGTATGAGAGGCTCTAAAGAACGGGGCTGTTCCTGGTCATCGTACGTGGCATAGGGGCGCAATGCCTGACACCCGTAATAAATTGCCACCCTTTGCCCCTCAAGTTTATTTTTTACCATCCGCCCGATGGCCTCAGGGTCAAAATCATTAACGACCACATCCAGGAAATGCCGGACCTTGATGCCCCCCCTGTACTCCAGCCCTTCCTCTTTGAGGGCCTCATTTATCTTATCAGAAAGCCCCGCATCCTGTTGGACATGGTCTTCAACCTTTCTGAGATTAAGATAACAGGCGCTGCAGGGGACCATGATGTCGGTCCCACCATCCATTCCTTCGGCCAGGGCCAGATTACGGGCAGCCAGGACCATGGAGAGAAGATAACTGGTGGCATCCGCCGCACTGGCGCCGCAACAGGTCCAGTCTTCCAGTTCGGTCAATTCCGCTCCCAGGGCTTTCATGGTGGCTAGGGTTGACGCATTGTATTCCGCTGCGGTCCCTTCCAGTGAACAACCGGGGTAGTATATATATTTCATGATTTCGCCTCCAGTTCTTCCACTTTTCCATAGAGCCGGTCAAATCTTCCTTCTCCGAAAAGCTTGGGCGGTTGTGGCGAAATCTTCCCTTTTTTCATGAGCTTCAGGCCCAAAGAGGTGAAGCCGAGAGGAAGAATGGGATTCTTGAGCGAGAAAAAATATCGATTAATGAATTCCATCTCCCTGACCCGTCCGTAGCGCCGCACTGTTTCCATGAAGGTCCGGTAAAAATTGGCGCTGTTCTTGTACTTCTTTATCCCCTGGGCTGCTGCCAGCCGTTTGAGGGCGCCCATGGTTTCTGTGAGCGGAAGCCCCCGAGGGCAGCGCAGGGTGCAATAATAACAGGCAGAGCAAAGATAGAAGGTCTTGCTGCTGAAAATCTCCTCGGTGTCCCCTAACTGGGCCAGACGCCACAAGTGACGCGGGGTGAGGTCCATGGCAAAAGAATTGGCGCAAGACCCGCTACAGGTGCCGCACTGCATGCACGCCTGCACCTTTTCCTGAACAGAGGCGAGGATATCAGGCTCAGCCTCGTGTAAGGCAAGATCAGCTTGTTTTTCGCTCATCAGATCTTCTCTCCCTTAGTGTATTGCGATTAAAGTGTTGCGTTTAAAGTGTTGCGTTTGCGAAAATGTTCTCAAGTGCGGCATCAATCACTTCAAAAAGCTGTTGATCCCGGTTGCCCCGGAGCACCGAGGCGCTGTTGGGACAGACTGTGGCGCACGAGCCGCATCCCTGGCACATCAATCGATCCACTGCGATCATCTCCTGTTCCTCATCATAGGAGCGAGCCTCGTAAGGACAGGCAGTAATGCACCTCTCGCACAGGGCGCAAAGGGTTTGACGCACCTCGGCCACTATTCGCCCGGAGGCCAGGCGCTCGCTGTTAAGGATCCTCAGAGAACGCTGGGCCGCCGCCTCGGCCATGGCAATGGCTTCGTTGATGGTACAGGGCGAGTGGGCAATCCCAGCCATAAAGACCCCTTCTTTTATGAAGTCCACAGGGCGCCACTTGGAATCGGCCTCCTGAAAAAAACCGTCCTGGTTCGCCTCAACCCCGAAAAGATCGGCAAGCTGCCCGGCCCCTCCCGGAGCAACGCCTGTGCTTAAGACCAGAAGGTCTGCGTTTATTCCTAATTTTCGGCCGAGGATAGGATCATCTGCAATAATACGGGGCTTTCCGTTTTCCACACTTACCTGGGGCTTCTGGTTCTGGTCGTATTGTATGAAAATTACCCCTCCTTTTCGGGCTTGGGTATAGTAACTTTCTAAGAAACCGTAACTCATGATGTCCCTGTAGAAGATGTAAATGTCAATCTCGGGATTTTGATCCTTCAGGTACAGGGCATTTTTCAAGGCCGTGGCGCAGCATATCCGGCTGCAATAATTTCGCGGCTCTTCTCTGGAATCCACGCACTGGATCATGGCCACGGCGCCAAGACCTGACGGGTCTACCGTTTTGTCCGCCAATTTCCCTTCCAGCTCATGCTGGGTCAGGATGGATTCGGCTTCTCCGTAGGCATAGCTTTTGGTACTGGCTTCTGAGCCGCCGGTGGCCAGCAGGGTCACCCCGTGTTCTATGGTTTCACCCACGCCGTCTTCTTTTTCAATGGTCGTTGCAAAATGGCCCACATGACCCCGCGAATGGACCACCTTCGCCTGGGTATAAAGTTGGATCTTTGGGTGTTGTTCCACTCTTTGGACGGTTTCTTCCAGAAGTTTCTGCGGAGAATCTCCTTGAATGGTTCGGTGTATGTGATGGAGGTTGCCCCCTAATCCCTTGCCCTGTTCCACCAGACTTACCTCATAACCGTGGTCGGCGATCCCGAGGGCGGCGCTCATTCCCGCGATCCCTCCCCCAACCACAAGGGCTTTTGGAATGATCCGGGTGGAGGGTACAGGCTCCGGGTCCATCCCCTTTACCTTTGCGATTCCCATGGAGATCACTCCCCGGACTTCCTGGATAACGTCTTCTTTTTCCCTGTTCCGGTCCGGAAACACCGGAGTCCGAATATCCACCACGTCTATCAGGGTCGGATCGAGCCCGGTATCCCTGCCCAGTTCCGCCAATTTCTTAGAATATACATAGGGCATGCAACCGGCGATCAGTACCCTGTTTGCATCGCTTTCCTGAAGGGTTCCCTTCAGCTCATCCCAGCCTTCCCGGGTGCATATGGAGTCGATGGTATGGACCTGGCTTACGGAACCCCGGGTCTTGATCCATTCCGCCAATGCATCCAGATCTGCCGCTTCCTCCAATATGCCGCCACAGGCGCACAACACCGTTAAAACTTTGGGGAGCTCTTTTGAGACATCCCGAAACGCTGTTTGGGCCCCTGGCTCTTGGGACAAGCCGCCGCCCTTTGAATGGATCAGTTGTGACGCGGAGAATGCGGCAGAACTTGACTGAATAACCGATTCGGAGATATCCCTCAGGCCGGAAAAAGACCCGCCTAGCAGTACGCCATCCTGTCTGGTGCGACTAAGGGAAAATCCTTCGGCCTGACAGAATCCCCAAGGGTTAAGATCAACCCCGGCTATTTCCGCCAAATCCTCTGTCATTGAAGGAGGCCTCTGACCTGTTGCAAGCACTACAAGATCAAAATCCTCTTCATGTATGACGCCGTTTATATCTGCGTAAGGGACCTTCAGGTCTCCTTCTGTTTCCGGAATTTGAACGGAATGGACCCGGTTTCTGATAAAGCGAACCCCGTGTTCCTGTTCCGCCGTATCCCGATAGCGTTGAAAATCCTTCCCGAATGTGCGCATATCCATATAGAAAATGGATGTCTCCACCTGACCGTCGGTCTTCTCCTTTGCCAGGAGGGCCTCCTTGATGGAAAACATGCAGCATGCAGACGAGCAGAAGTCGGCATCAGCCTGCTGGTCCCGTGAGCCCGCACACTGGAACCAGGCAATCTTCCGGATCTCTTTGCCGTCACCGGGCCGCAAAAGCTTTCCCGGATTTGGCCCGGTCCCGCTCATCAACCGTTCGAACTCAATACTGGTTACCACGTTGGGGAACTGGCCGTATTCATAGATGTTCTTGCCGGTGGACGGGTCAAAGGAATCAAACCCGGCCGACAGGATCACGGAGCCTACGGTTATCTGGCGTTCGCCGGCGCCAACAATGCTCTGATGAAGCTGAATTATCAAAGGGACCAGGGTGTCCGGATCAAAAGGTTTCATCAGATAATCAAGGGCCCCGGTCTTCATGGCTTCCACTGCCGTCTCCACAGTGGCATAAGCGGTCATCATGACCACCGGAAGTTCGGGCCGGAGCTCCTTTGAACGTTTGAGGACTTCCACCCCGCCCATGCCGGGCATCTTGATATCCAGAAGCATCAGATGAAACGCTTCCTTCGCTAATGTTTCCAGCGCTTCCGTGCCCGATTCAGCCATATGAACCTGGAAACCCTCATCCGTCAGCCATTCCTTCAGAGAATCGCGCACAACAAATTCATCATCCACCACCAGGATGCGGAATTTCCCACGCGCCTCTTTGCCAAAATCGATGGCTTTGGTGGGGCAGACTTTCTCGCATTCCCCACACATGGTGCACGATGCCATGTCCACCACATACGTATTGGGGATATTGTGAGGTACCGGCAGGTACACGGCCTTTCTCATGGTAAGACCTGCATTGAACTGGTCAGGGACCTCTACCGGACAAACGTTTACGCATTCCCCACAGCCGATGCAGCGTTGTGCGTCAACCAGGGTTGGGTTTTGACGCAGGGTCGCCTCAAAACTGCCCGGCTCACCTTCCAGAGCCACCAATTCAGCCGAAAGCAAAATATCAATATTTTCATGAAAGAGGCCTTTGCGGAGGCAGAACTGTGAAGATAGGTCCCGCTCCACCAGGGGAAGCATCTTACACATACCGCAATGATCGTTTGGGAACTGGTAATCCAACTGGGCCAGGGTTCCGCCCAGGTTAGGGGCCTTGTCGATGAGTGTCACGTGGTAGCCAACTTCTGCCAGATCGAGTGCCGAACGGATGCCGCTTATTCCCGCTCCTACCACCAGACCTGAGCCGATCTTTTTTTTCATAGTGAAATAACCTCGTTAGAGATGGATCCTGAATCCGGAACTCGAAGGTCAAAAACGGCTTTAATCTTTTCCACCGGTAAGCTCTGAAAGCTCCTTTTCTCTAAATATCGACAGGGGCAGCTCGTCATCCAGGCTGCGTCCGGCCTGGTAGTCAAAGGCCTTTTGGGTATAGTTGGCCACCGTCCTGAAAATCTCCATGACCGGAATGTCATTGGGACAGGCATTTGAACACTGGCCGCAGCCGATGCATGACGTACTCATATGGGCCAAACGGGTGATGTGGTAAAAGACCGTGTCCGTGGGCATTTTGATGATGCCTTTGCGTTTGGCCCAGTTCAAATACTGGGTCGGCTCATGGTCAAAGACATCGGTTACAAATACACATTCCTTGCAGTAACAGACCGGGCAGGCCACCCGGCAGTTGTAGCAGTTGATGCAACTGCCAAGATAGGTTGTGAGCTTATTGAGGTCGGCGGTCGCCTCGCTGGTCTCGTCAAAGATCTTGTCCCGGTATGCAATGCGGTCAGAAACCAGCGTTTCAATGGCTGTCTTACGGGTTTCCGGTTCCGGGGTTTCAGGCAGAGCCAGTTTTTCCAGCAGCGTTTCACCCGAAAAGGTCAGGGCTTTTAACAGAAGTTGATCTTTGGTATCTACGCCCAGGGTTCCGATCTGAAGGTCGGCACTTTCCGATACCGGCTGGTCGCAGGCTTTGCAGGCCGGAGAAATATCAATGTCCTCCCAAGCGGTTCCCTTCCCGGAGATGATGTTTTCGTAAAACCTCAAAGAGGCATCTACGCCGTCATCACCTGCAAAACGGCCATAGTCCACATTGCCGTAAGCGCCGTAGCAGTCCATGCTGATGAGAACGACTTCATCGGTTCTCCCTTGTTTGAGTTTTACCAGTTCAATAAACGCCCGAATTTCACATGGCCGCAGGACCACGGCGATTTGTCCGTCCAAAGGCCTTCTGGTGAGTTTCGAAACGATCTTGGCAGCATTCATGGGAAATACAGGCGCCAGGGGATCAACGCCATCGATTCTTTCGGGGTCAGTTACCAGGGTGGGCATCACCGAGTTTTTCATTGGGAGATGCTGGGGAACCAGAACGGCCTCTATACCCCCATTCTCAAGAAGTGCCTTGAAAAAGCCCTGTAGAGAAATAAGGAGGCTCTGTTCTTTGACATCTATCTTCGCTGTTTTAGCCATTCGTCTCCTCCACAACAGAAATCATCGTTAATCGCTTTTTTTGCCATATTCTTTATAAATCCCAAATTCGCAAACCAAAAATGGAAAATCAGAGCACCATCTGGTTCCTGACTTCGGTGGGCCCCAGTTCTTTCATCTCCGCCGCCATCTCACGCATGGTTTTGGCAAAGTCCACCCCCTCGCTGGCGCCGATCCAAGTCAGCCTCAGGCGGCGTTCGTCAAACCCAAAACGGGGGAGGATTTCCTTGAGCAGTTTCACACGCCGCCGGGCCTTGAAATTGCCATTGATGTAATGGCAGTCTCCCGGATGACAGCCGCTGATGAGTACGGCATCCGCCCCTTCCAGAAGTGCCTTGATGACATATTTGGGATCGACCATCCCGGTGCACATCATTCTGATCAGCCGCACGTTGGGGGGATAGGCCAGTCTCGACGTCCCTGCCAGATCCGCCGCTGTGTAAGTGCACCAGTTACATACAAAAGCGATGATTGTTGGTTCGTATCCTGCCATGCTTGCCTCCTTAAAAATACAGCCTTTTCAAATCCCAAATCATCAATTGTTAATCATCGACGCTAAGCCGCTACCGCAGCTATAGCGTCCATGATGCCATCTAATTCTGCGAAGATCTGCCTCTCATTGAAATGCCTGACCTGTGCAGCCCCGCTTGGACAGTGGCCCGAACAACTTCCGCATCCTTTGCACAAGGCTTCGTTGATTACAGAGATCCCTCTCCGTTCGTCAAATTCAATGGCGGAATAGGCACACAGACCGATGCAGGCCTGGCAGCCGGAGCATACGTCAGGATCAATCCAGCTAATGGTGGAAGAGACCTCCACGGTCCCACGGCTGGCCAACTGCAGGGCCTTGGCAGCCGCTCCTGACGCCTGTGAAACAGCATCCGGGATGTCTTTTGGCCCCTGACAGGCCCCGGCTATGAACACCCCGTCCGTGGCAGTATCCAGTGGGCCCAATTTGGGATGTTCTTCCAGGAAAAACCCGTCGGCCCCCTGGTTGACGCCGAAAATCCTACCCACTTCTTTGGCATCATTACGAGCCTCCATGGCAGCACAAAGGATCACCATATCAACAGGGTTCCTGTAGCGTTTGCCGATTAATGTGTCCTCTCCGATGACGATCAGCTTACCCTCTTCGTTGGGGGCCAGTGCCTGATCCGTGATTTCAGCAGGCTTTCCTCTAACAAAGGTGATCCCCTCTTCCTGGCACCTTCTGTAAAATTCCTCATACCCTTTCCCGAAGCAGCGCATATCGATGTAGTAGTCATAGATCTTAACGTGGTGTCCCACCTTGTCCTTAAGGAGATGCCCATATTTGAGGGCGTACATACAGCAGACCCTTGAGCAGTATTCATGGTAGTTTTCGTCCCGGCTGCCGATACAGTGGATAATGGCAACACTCTCCGGGGGTCTGGTGAATTCTCCTGTTTGATTCTTCATGAGGATCTGGCCGCTTGTGGGGCCAGTGGCATTATTGAGGCGTTCGAACTCGAGGCTGGTAAAAACATTTGGAAAGGAACCGTAGCCGAACTGCTTCATGGGTGTCGGATCGAGAAGATCATATCCCGTTGCCAAAATAATACTGCCGATCTTTACGTCCAACGCCTCATCTTCCATGCTGTGGTCGATGGCTTTGGCCTCACAGGCGCCCACACAGGCCATGCACTCCGAGCAGAGTCCGCAGTTGAGGCAACGCAGGGCTTCCCTTTGGGCTTCATCTTCACTAAACCCGAGATCCACTTGTTCAAAGGAAGCGGCGCTCTCCCCCGGGTCCCTGAACGTTGGATGGGCACGGTCCTCCTTTTCGAGGTCTTCGGGGATTTCTCTCCAGTCCCGGCCCGGAGGTGCCACTGTTTCTAATGTTTCGGCATATGCCCCAAGGTCCTCTCCGTTGATATATCGATCAATGGCCTCCACCGCCTTGTGGCCGGCGGCCACCGCTTCGATTACCGTTGCCGGGCCTGTCACTGCATCGCCGGCTGCAAAAATATGGGGGATATCCGTCTGCATGGTATGGGGATTCACTTCGTATGTTCCCCATTTGGAGATTTTCAGGCCTGGTTCATCCTCTGCCCATTTTAACTGGGGTCGCTGCCCAATGGCCATCATCACCACATCGCATTCGATAACAAACTCGGAACCTTCTACCGGCACCGGGCGTCTGCGTCCGCTTGCATCGGGAGATCCCAATTCGGTTTTTATGCACTCAAAGCCTGTAACCCTTCCTTCGGCACCCTGGATCCGCACCGGTGCCGTGAGGTAATGGATTATTACGCCTTCAGCCAGGGCCGCTTCGACCTCTTCCTCGTAGGCCGGCATCTCCTCGCGGCTCCGGCGGTAAACGATGGTGGCTTCTTCAGAACCCAGCCGGCGCGCCATGCGGACCGCGTCAATGGCCACGTTGCCGCCGCCTACGACCACCACCTTTTTTCCGGGCAGTTTGCGTTCTCCCAGGTTGGTCTCCCTCAGAAAGTCCACCGCATCCAAAACACCTTCAAACTCTTCTTCCCCGGGGACATTCAGCTTAAGGCCACCATGGGCGCCGGTTCCCAGGAAAACGGCCTTAAAACCCTCCTTTTCCAGATCTTGAAGGGTAAAATCAACTCCCAGGGCCTTGCCGGTCCGGGACTCAACCCCCAATCTCAGGATGTGGTTGATCTCATTGTCCAACACCTCGGGGGGTAAACGATAATCGGGAATCCCAACCCGCAGCATCCCGCCAAGGGCTGTAAGCGATTCAAAAATCGCTACCTTGTACCCTTTGAGCCTCAGATAATATGCTACGGTCAATCCGGCCGGCCCTGAACCGATGATTGCCAATTTTTCTTCCCGCTCCACGATCTCCGGCAGTGGCAACTGGCTCAGGTCCACCTGGTCGGCGGCAAAGCGTTGCAGATCCCTGATTGAAATCGCTTCATCCACCTCAAGCCTCCGGCACTCCGTCTCGCAGGCGTGCGGGCACACCCGGCCTAATGTCCCCGGCAAGGGGAGCCTTTCCATGATCAGCTCCACCGCCTCTTTGTATTTGCCCTGACCGATAAGCTGGACGTAGCCCTGGACATTTATTCCGGCAGGACAGGTGATCCCGCAGGGGGCCCTGTCCATTTTTTCAACGGCAAAGGTAATGGGCACCGCCTGGGGAAAGGACCTGTAAATGGCTTTTCGTTTGGCAAGCCCCACGTCCCATTCGCTCAGTTCTGTAACGGGGCAGACGCTTGCGCAGTCTCCGCAACCCGTACATACACCCTCCTTTACATACCGGGCGTTTCGTCGGATCTTCACGTTAAAATTGCCGATGAACCCTGTCACCTCTTCCACTTCGCTATAGGTGAGCAGATCAATGTTCGATTCCTGCCCCACGTTTACCATGGTTGGCGTCCCGATACATGCGGCGCAATCCAGAGTAGGAAATGTCTTGTCAAACTGGAGCATGTGCCCCCCAACGGAGGGCTGTTTTTCCACGAGATGGACTTTGTACCCGGCACGGGCGATGTCGAGGGATGCCTGCATGCCGGTAATGCCCGCTCCAACCACCAGAACATCGGGGTGGATATCCACCTCTCTGGACTCCAGTCCCCGATGAAAGTTGACCCGGTTGATGGCTGCTGCCGCCAGGGTTTTTGCCTTATTGGTGGCCTCATCCGGGTCCTCGGTCACCCAGGAGACCTGCTCCCGGACGGAGGCCATCTGGAAAAAATAGGGGTTGATGCCGGCCCGCTGGCAAACGCTCTGAAATGTCTTCTCATGAAGCCTTGGGCTGCAGGAGGCAACCACCACGCGGTTCAGGTCAAGATCTGTGATGTCTTTCTCTATCATGTCCTGACCCGGGTCCGAACACATGAACTTGTAATCTCTGGCCACCACGACGTTCTTAAGTCCGCGGACAAATTCAGACACCTCTTCAACCCGGACTTTACCGGCTATATTGACCCCGCAATGACAAATAAAAAACCCTATCCTTTTTGACATCATTCATTCAACCTCGTAATGGTTTCAGAATTAAGCGAGATACACATAGGTATCTCACCCTGGACATGTTCACATGTTCAATAACCCTCGAACGCTTTGAAGAAATTCTTCCGCTTCCGGCGGCTTCTCGATGTATGCATCGGGTTCACGCACAGATTGATCCATGTAGGAATCAAGCACGTTTTGAGAGTGAAAAAAGGTTTTCTTGGCGATTCCGGACAGCATAATGACCGGGATACCTTCGAGCTCGCTGTCCACCCTCAAATCGCGGTACATTTGAATGCCGCCCGCTTTTGGCATCATCACATCTAAAATAATTAGATCCGGCTTGATCTGTCTTGCCTTTCGGATCCCTTCCATGCCGTCTGTGGACACAACGGGTTTGTACCCGTTTGTCTCCAGCAGGGTCGAAAGAAAGATCCTCATGTCCAGCTCATCGTCTACGATCAGCACCTTTTTCTTTTTCATGCCGTTTGAGGTCATCCCTAGTTCTCCCGTTGCGAGCTCTACCAGCATTTATTGTGCCAAAAAACCAAAATCTAGCAATTTCAGATATTTAACTGAAACATTGCCGCAGGGCCGGCCGACTGTTGTTGCATATCGCAACGTCAAATTCTTTTCTCTAATCGCCTTATCCTTAAAAAATACTGTTACTTCATGTATTTATTCATATTTGCATCATTAATGCAACGTGTGATGCATAAAGCAACAATTCCTGGCAATACAGCCAAAATGTTGATGCGACCGCATTGGGATCTTTTTGAAAAGCTTTGTGGAAGCATCAAAAAAACATGTAACCAAACGCTACACCCGGTGTAGCCAAAATCAACATTGGTTTAACGATTTGATTTTACGTGCATATTCCTTCGAATCCTTTCGGGCCCCCTCAAAATTGTAGCCGTTTTGATCGTGCCTGTTGCCTTTACCCGAATGGCCATGAAAAACCCATCGAAAGGAAATTTTGAAAAATCTTCAATGATTTCAGATAGAAAACCCTAAGAATAATATGGAACCCAGTCTTTGGCACGCCCGTTGCTGTTCATAAGAGTCAAAAGTGAATTTTTTTGAGCGAGCCTAAGGAGGGGAAACCCCTTTGAAACATCATTAACAGAACCATAGAGGAGGTGAATCAAATGGAAAATAGAATACCCCAAAAAATTCAGGATGTAAGAAGCGAGTTTGAAACCTCTAACGGTTTTTGCGTCCATCCGGAAAAAGGGCAAATTCCTAAAAGCTGCACCCGAAAATATGAGTGCTGGCACTGCGGTTTTAATGAATGGCTTGATGAAATTAAGAGATGTGCAATGGCAAAGAAAGGGTTGGAAATATCGGGTTATGTTTTGGCCGAAGCAGCTTGAGGCGTGAACTGTAAAGGAGAAGCAACTTTCAGAGGGAGCGGAGGTAAATTTCATGGAAGAGAAAACAGCCAAGCGTGTGAAGGGGAAGAAAAGATCGGTCGTAGGTTTTCAGGTATTGGAGAAAGAATGCATTTGGATGAAGGCAGGGGTTATCAATTTCAGGATGTGTGACAATGCCTATGACTGCTATAATTGTCCATTTGACACGGGTATGAGCAAGGCCATGGGCCTGGAGTCTCCTGCCATGGATAAAGAACAACAGCCCGGTTGGGTGGAACACCTTAAGCAGGATTTTCATGGTTCTTCCAGGCCTTGCCGCCATGTCCTCACAGGTCACGTCAGCGCCCCCAAGATATGCACAAAGAACTACGAATGTTATCACTGTGCTTACGATCAGATGTTGGATGAGCTGGATTTCGAGGTATTCATCGATACTCCCAATTACAAATTGGCCTCCGGATATCGAATGGCGCAAGGCTACTACTACCACATGGGGCACAGTTGGGCGCGGTTCGAACACGGGGGGCGCGTGAGGGTGGGGTTTGATGATTTCATTGTTAAGCTTTTTGGGGCAGCCAGCTCCCTGGAGCTTCCTCCTTTGGGAGTGGGATTAAAACAAAACCAGGTGGGTTGGACTTTTGGAAAAGATGACCATGAGGCAGCTGTCCTGGCGCCTATAACCGGCACTGTTATCGCCGTAAACCACAGGGCGAAGGATGATCCTGAGATTACCCATCATGATCCCTATCAACAAGGATGGCTGTTTATGATGGAACCGGAATTCCCCAAAAAGAATCTGAAAGGGCTCTATTTTGAAGATGAGAGCTTCAAGTGGATTGAAAAGGAAGGCCAAAAGCTTTTGGGTCTTGTGGGCCCTGAATACGAACAGTTGGCCTCTACCGGTGGTGAACCGATCGGCGACTTTTTCGGTGCCTTCCCTGATGTGGGTTGGGATACGCTCACCACAGCCTTTTTGGGAACTGAAAAACTGTAAGGCTTTATTGCGACTTCCCCCTGCGCCGGGACGCGGGGGAGCGTTTACCGTTTGAGGAAATCCCGAACATAGGCACCGCAGTATCTGCAGAAATAGAGCGGCATCCCGTCCAAATCCGCCAGCTTGCCTGAAAAGTGCATGAGGCACCTTTCGTCAGTGCAATGGACCAGATTCAGAAGATGTCCCGTCTCGTGAAGGGACACCTTGGCGGCCCTCTCCAGCAAAAGGGGGGGCAGGGGAGCCGAATCATCCTGCTCGTCATTCAGCCTGAAAACGGAAACCAGCCCGCATTTCCCTCCCTGCTTTGCCTCCCCAAAAACATGGGTGAATATGGGGACAAACAGGTCCACCTCCACCACGGCGACAATTTTTTCGTAATCTGGGAGATGTTCCTGCTCGAGGTGTTTCAGGATAATCCCCGCATCATATTGCAATCGCTCTCTGCTAAAAGCGTATGTGGGGAGTTCCAGGGAGGGAAGAACATCTGTATTGAGATTGAGATAGCCTGAGATATTGGCTGCTATGGATTTGGGTATGATTTCGGGGATTTTCCCCAGAGCCACCACCCCGAGCCGTATTCTTGTACTGCTTTGCGCGTTCATGAATGGGGTCCGGTCAGGAAGCAGGTCTTTTTAACCCGTATCGTTTTATCATTTTATGCAGGGTCACGCGGTTTATGTCCAGGATCCTGGAGGCCTTTGTAACGTTCCACCCGCAGTCAGACCAGGTCTTCTGAATATACTCTTTTTCCATCTCCCTAAGGGAGCGTTGCCCGGAAACAGGGGATGACGCTGGACTGAGGAAAGAGAAATCCTCAACCCCCAAGGTCCTGGACTTGGAGAGCACCACGGCCCGCTCAAGGGCATTCTCCAACTCCCTCACATTCCCCGGCCAGTCATAGTCTTTCAAGAGCGCTGTGGCATCCCGGGATATATGATCAACCTTCTTGGTAGTCTCATGACAGTATTTCTGGAGAAAGTGCTCGGCCAGCAGGGGAATATCCTCCTTTCTTTTTCTTAACGGAGGAATATGGATGATGATCACGTTCACACGATAATAGAAGTCTTCCCGGAACTCTCTTTCGGCCACCTCCTTTTCTAGATCCCGCCTCGTGGCAGAGATGAGCCGAAAGTCCACATCAATGGGCGCTCTCTCCCCGATCCTTGTGATCTTCTTCTCCTCCAACACCCTCAATAGATCCACCTGCATCTTCGGGCTTATCTCGCCGATTTCATCGAGGAAAAGGGTCCCTCCCGAAACAACCTCCAGGAGCCCTTTCCGATGATTTACAGCCCCTGTAAAGGCCCCTTTTTGATGCCCGAAGAGTTCACTCTCGAGGAGGGTGTCCGGGATGGCGCCGCAGTTAATGGCCATAAAAGGCCCGTTGGATCGTCTGCTCTTGGCATGGATCGCCTTTGCAACCAACTCTTTTCCGGTACCCGTTTCTCCCAATATCAGGACAGAAGATTCACTCACTGCAACCTCCGGGATAAGCTTGAAAATATCCTCCATGGCGGGAGACTGCCCTATGATATTGTCGAAACGGGTTTTTTCCTCTAACTGTGCTTTAAGGTAGTGGTATTCGGAGGCGAGTTTATGCTGGTGAAATACTTTTTCCATCACCAAAGAGAGCTGATCTGGTTTGAAGGGTTTCAGCAGATAATCGCTCGCTCCCAGTTTCATGGCGGTCACCGCGGTCTCTATGGACCCGTATGCGGTCATGATGATAACAATGGTGTTGGGGTATTCCTCTTTCACCCGGCCCAACAGCTCAATGCCATCCATTCCCGGCATCTTGATGTCCACGAACAAGAGTTCAAAAGGGAGCTTCTCTAATTTCTCCAGGGCCTCGGGGCCTGAAGAAGCCGTGTCCACCATGTGCCCCGACTTTTCAAACCAGTGGAAAAAGGATTCCCGGATAATCTTTTCGTCGTCCACGATAAGTATGCTCATTTTTTCGTTCATGGCCTTCCTCCATCATTGCCCATAAGCGATTACCGAATCGGGAAACTCAAGCTGAAAATGGTCCCCTTTCCCACCTGGCTATCGACTTTGATGTTTCCTCCGTGGGCCTTGACCACCCCGTACACGATTGACAATCCAAGGCCCGTGCCCTCTCCAGTCTCCTTGGTAGTGAAGAAAGGATCAAAGATATGATCCAGATCCTTCTTGTCTATCCCAAGCCCTGTATCCCTGATGGTTATCAGGGCATCCTCACGGGAACTGTTATGACGCGCTTCCAGATTCAGTTGTCCCCCTTCCGGCATTGCCTCAATGGCGTTGAAGATCAGGTTTAGAAAGCACTGCTGGAGCTGGTTTATGTCCCCGCGGGTTATCAGCGGAACGGGGGATAATCCGGTATTCAATCCGATATCTTGGAGTTCCATCCTGTGTTGGGTCAGCCTGAGGACCTGCTCTAATATATCATTGATGTCAACATCTTTAAATTCCGTAACGCTCTCGCGGGAGAATGAGAGGAGTCCAGAGACAATGTCACCGCACCTTTCCAGTTCTTCACTCATGATGGAGAGATATCCCTGGAATTTCTTCAAATCATCCGGGCTTGGCTCACCTTCTTTCAATATCCTCTGCATGAGGTGGCTGAATGTCAATAGGCCCTGGATTGGATTGTTGATCTCGTGAACGCTGGTGGCCACCAGCTTACCCAGGGAAATCATTCGATCTTCCTGGATCAGTTTGTTGAGATCGTTTTTTAATGCGGCGGACCGTCTTTCCAATTTTGACGAAACCTCTTCAGTGATGTCTCTCCACACCTCAATGACCATCTTAATTTCGCCGCGCAGGTCCTTAACCGGGTAGGTAACCATGTCACAATAGGTTACTTTTCCTCCCTTGATGATATGTTCATGGATAGACTGGGCGGACTTACCGGTTTGCAGCGTTTCCATCAGGGGGCATCCCAGGTTTGGCTGTGAAATGTGACAAGGGGAGTTGAGCCCATGGCTGACTTCATAACAATGCGCCCCTATCACCTCATTTCCAGATTTGGGTGCCGCATCCAGGTAGGATTCATTGGCGTCAACAATTACAAAATCAGGCCGTATGAGCAGGACCCTTTCATTGGTATGCTGCAATAAGAAATCTGAGATCACTTTGTCAATTTCAGCCTGCTGTTCTGTCGATTTTAACTTCTGATCCATGTCAAACAGATGCCGCAACAATTTGCTGACGTTGTGTTCCAGCACCCCGACCCCTTGCGGCCGGAGACGTAAGAGTTCGAGCAGGATCTCTCTACTCATGGTCAACTCAATAACGAAGCCTAAATCCTTGATCGCGAGAAGGTCAGTGAAGTTGTCAGTGGTGTAGATCCCCATCTCTTTTGCCAGCTTAAACCCTACAGCCTCGGGATCTATGTCGCAAACACCCACCAGTCTGATATCCAGAAAAGGGAAACCATTTTCCTCCAGAAATTCCAAAAAGAATTTGCAGGTTCGCCCTCCCCCTACGATGGCCAGATTCAATGGCATTTTCTCGGGGTCACGGAAGGCATTGTTGATCTTGTTTTGCTTAGGCATGATTAATACCGTGAGGAGAGGTTATATTTCTTCATCTTGCGCCACAGGGTAGATCGATTCATATTCAGTTCCAGGGCCGTGTTGCCCCGATGCCAGTCAAACCGTTTCAGGGCTTGGAGAATTCGGCGCCTTTCATTGCTGTGAGTGACTGAGAGGAAATCATCCCTGGAATCTTCCGGTGATTCCAAAGGGGAGCTCTTTTTTTGGAGGGAATGTGGCAGGTGTTTACGCTCTATGGTGTCGTCCTGGCATATGATTAGGGCATGCTCCAAAATATTTTCAAGTTCCCGCACATTGCCCGGATAGCCGTAATTAAGCAACACCTCCATAGCCCCTTCTGAGATCCCCTTGGCCGGAGCCCGTAACATGGTGCTTCGCTGCTTCATGATATGATTAATGAGTAAAGGAACATCTTCCCGTCTTTCTTTGAGGGGGGGCAGCTCCAACCGCAGCACGTTAAGGCGATAGAAGAGATCCTCACGGAATCTCCTTTTTTCCACCTCCTTTTCCAAGGTTTGATTCGTGGCCGCAACAATCCGCACATCCACTTTTGTCATCTTGCGACTCCCCAGGGGATAGAATTCCTGGTCTTCCAGGACACGGAGCAGTTTTGCCTGAAGCGAGAGCGGAAGGTCCCCTATTTCATCCAGAAAGATGGTGCCGCCATCGGCTTCCTGAAACCGCCCCGGTTTATCATGGTCAGCCCCGGTAAATGCCCCCTTTACATAACCGAACATCTCAGACTCCAGGAGGTTATCGGGGAGGGCTGCGCAGTTTACTTTTACCATGGGCTTTTGCGCTCGTGAACTGATGTTATGGATGATCTTGGCCAGGAGATCTTTGCCGGTACCCGTGGGGCCTCCAATCAGCACCGTTGCCTCACTGGCAGCCACCACAGGCACCATTGAAAAGATTTTCTGCATGGAAGGGGCTTTCCCGATCATATCGGCAAATATATACCGGTCACTGATGGCCCGGCTCATTTGTTGAATCAAGGACAGATCTTCTATGGTGGCAAGGCCGCCCACGATGCGCGCCCGTTCGTTGAAAAGGGGCATATAGTTGGCTTGGACAGATATGATCCTCTGGTCTTTGGCCATTATGAGGCCATTCTTGTTTGATCTGCGTTTTCCATCGGATATGGATTTCAGTAACAGGGCGGTATCTTCTCCATCATCCCCTCCGAGAATGACTGAACACGGTTTTCCCAGTACCTCTTTCCGGTTATAGCCAGAGATGGATTCGGCCATCGTATTAAAAAAAGTAACATGTCCCCCCCGTGTGGTAGTGAAAACGCCGATACCCAGGTTGTCCAGAATGATTTTAAGATTTCGCTCGTCGTATCGAATCCGGTTTACAAGTTCTTCAAAAGCAGAGTGGCTCTGAAAAACCTCCATACACCCTTCCAGTTTCCCGTTCACATTATAAAGGGGGGTGACGATTTTGGTAATCAGTTGTTTTTCGTTTTGACGATCAATGAACTCAAGGCTGAAACGTAAAGACTTCTGTTCTGCTTCGACGGCTTCATGGAACTTGCAATCATCGGAACAAAGTCTGTTTTTGAAGACCTGGTAGCAATACTTACCCAAAACTTCCTTTTCATCGTATCCGGTAAACTGTTCAGCGGTTTGGTTAAGAGATGTGAGCTTTCGGTTGGAGTCTACTGTGAATACCCCTATTTTCAGATCATCAAAGGTATTTTGCAGATGGTCGTACAACACGATCTTGTTTTGTTTCGTGTGAGGTTGTGTCATTTTTTTCATACTGAAATATCAATATCTTCCTGAATGGGCGGTATTGGTTTTGCACCTGCAGGGGGCCTGGTTTGTCAATGCTCTTTTCCCCGCAGCCTTCCAGAGCGAACATCAGGACTCTATCATTCTAAGGCCTAAACTATTAATATTCCAAATTTTTGATAAGAAAGTGATTTTTCTTTCCCAGATGTGTTATTAGGGAGGCATGGATTAGGATGTCCTTTATGTCATATGACTATAATATCAACCATTTACTTGATAGCTTGGTTGTTCATCCCATCAGAGCTAGCGAGCGTACGGAATGGGACAGGCTAATGTCAAAACATCACTACCTGGGCTTTAAATCCCTTGTTGGCGAATCAATCCGTTACGTTGCTGAGTTAGTCTTGGATAGCTATAGATTATTTCCTGTGGAGGTCTCAATCTATAGAGGTTTCAGCTTATAGAAGTTTTAATACCTATAGATGTATTAAGTTGTCAACAGTTTTTTGCCACAGATGCCTTTTGGGTTGCCCTTTTTCGGCAGAGGATCAGGAATGACTGGGCGAAAAAAAATATGAGAAAAGTGTTGATCAATAAAGTGAAGGTCTCTATTATCGCCCGGTGAATGTTCGGCAAAAGAGTCATTCGATGCCGCCAATAGGCCCGGACAAAGGGAATCCGGCTTTTTTTGGAATATGCCCTTTTTTGGAGTTGTCATGAACGAAAACACAGAAGCCCATGAAACTGTTTCAGAAGTGCCGGTTTCGCCGGATGTGGGTGTACAAGCGCCCATTGCGATGGATTTCAATTTTCTTCCTCAGGTTGAGGCGGAGAGCGGGGTAAACGTGAGCGCCTGCTTTCAGTGTGGCAAGTGCAGCAATGGATGCCCTTTGTCCTTCGCCATGGACTATCATCCCTATCAGGTCGTCCGGTTTGTGCACCTGGGCGCCCGGGACAAACTGGTCAATTCCAGGACCATCTGGATCTGCGCTTCCTGCCAGACCTGTAACACCCGGTGCCCCAACGAAATCGATATCCCCCGATTGATGGACTATCTCAAAGAAGCCGTTTTAAACGGTGCGGGCCATATAGCGGAAAAGAACACGGCCCTTTTTCATCAAACGTTTCTGGATAGCGTTCAGGCCCATGGTCGGGTTTTTGAAGGCGGCTTTATGCAACGGTTTCTCATCAAGTCCGGTCGAATCTGGGATGTTTCGGAGATGATAGAAAATACCAAATTGGGTTACCGAATGCTTCGAAAGCATCGCATGAAACTGTTTCCCCATAAAATCAAGGGCCGGAAGGAAGTCAAAGCCATGTTCAGGAGGTCAGAATAATGCAGGTCAGCTATTATCCCGGATGTTCACTGGGGGCCACGGCCAGTGATTATACCCGGTCCATTGGGGCTGTGACCCAGCTGCTGGATGTAGAACTGGTTGAAGTGGAAGATTGGAATTGTTGCGGCGCTTCGGCGGCCCACAGCCTGGATCATGAGCTTTCCATCAACCTTTCCGCTCGAAATTTGAATCTGGCCGAAAAGCGGGGCCTGGATGTGGTGGCGCCCTGTGCCCTCTGTTTTAACCGCCTCAAGAGCGCTGAAAAGGAGTTGCTTTCAGGCAGGCAGACCGAGTATCCCTTTTCGGGCAATATTCAGGTGCTGGACTTATTGGAATTCATGGCCGGGCCACAATTATTGGGCGCCTTTGAAAAAAAGGTCGTAAACCCCTTAAAGGGTCTGAAGGCGGTGTGTTATTACGGGTGTCAAAGCAATCGCCCACCCAAGGTGACCGGCCAGACGACTTTTGAAAATCCCATGTCCCTGGATCGGGTGGTCGAAGCCTGCGGCGCAAAAGCATTGGACTGGCCCTACAAGACCGATTGCTGCGGGGCTTCCCATGCGGTTCCCAGAGTTGATCTGGTGGATCATCTTGTGGGCCGCCTCTGCGATATGGCCCTGGCCGTTGGGGCCCAATGCCTGGTGGTGTGCTGCCAGATGTGTCAGGCCAACGTTGACATGTACCAGGATCGGGTCAGCCGGCAGCAGGGAAAAGAATACAACCTGCCGGTGGTCTATTTTACTGAATTAATGGCTCTGGCCAGTGGACTGCCCTGTGTGGTGGAATGCTTCCAACGGCACTTTGTGGATGCGATTCCCTTGATGAAAAAGTTCGTTTTACTGTAACAGATTCCGGGACCCATGTGGTGACAACCCCAAGGAGTGAGGATTGATTTTGTCTGATCAAAAAAGCGTTCTGAATAGGCCCATCGGTGCGGTGTTGGTGGTGGGCGGTGGTATCGCGGGTATGCAGGCGGCCCTGGATTTGGCCGATGGTGGTTTTTTCGTATATCTGGTGGAAAAAGGACCCTCCATCGGCGGCGTCATGGCGCAGTTGGACAAGACGTTTCCCACCAATGATTGCTCTACCTGTATGATTTCTCCCAGACTGGTACAGGTATCCGGGCATAAGGCCATCGAGGTTATTTCCATGGCCGATCTGGTGGAACTCTCCGGGGAACCGGGGTCTTTTACGGCCACCCTGGTGAAACGTCCCCGCTATGTTGATGAGGACAAGTGTATTGGGTGTGGGATTTGCGCCACCAAGTGCCCCAAAAAAGTGGATGATCCTTTCAATGAGGGGCTGGGGAAGCGCAAGGCGATTTTCCTGGATTACCCCCAGGCCATTCCCGCAGTTTACTGCATTGACAAGGACGCGTGTATCTATTTTAAAAAGGGGAAATGCCGGGCTTGCGAGAAATTCTGCGAGGTTCATGCCATCGACTTTGATCAGCAGCCCACTGAGATTCGGGTGGAGGTGGGCGCGGTGCTGCTTGCGCCCGGGTTCAGGGCATTTGAGCCTTCCAGGAAAGCGGAGCTGGGATTCGGCCGTTATGCGGACGTCATTACCTCGGTGCAGTTTGAACGGATGCTGGCGGCGGCGGGGCCCTTTGGGGGACATCTCACGCGTCTTAGCAACGGTGAAAAACCCAAGAATATTGCCTGGATCCAGTGCGTGGGGTCACGGGACTGCTCACTGGAAAATGACTACTGTTCCTACGTGTGCTGTATGTACGCCACCAAACACGCCATCCTGGCGAGCGAACATGATCCGGACGTCTCGTCCACAATCTTTTTCATTGATTTGCGGGCCCAGGGAAAAGGCTTTGACCGTTACTACGAGAGGGCAAAGCTTGATTGGGGGGTTCGTTATGTGCGGAGTATGATCAGCCGTGTCGTTGAAAATCCCACCACCGGGGAATTGGATGTGCAGTTCTTTGATGAGGCAGGAGTGCTTCAGCATGATGCCTTTGACCTGGTGGTCTTGTCCGTGGGGCTGGAAGCTGAAAAGGACGGGGTGGATCTGGCCAAAAAACTGGGGATTCAACTGGATGCCTTCGGCTTTGCGAACCGCAATGGATTAAACCCCCTGCTGACCAACCGGGAAGGGATTTTCGTGTCCGGCGCCTTTTGCGGTCCCAAGGATATCCCTGAGACGGTCACGCAGGCCTCGGGCGCTGCGGCCCAGGCGGCGGAACTGTTGGCTCCCGCAAGGGGGCAGTTGATTCCGGAAAAAGTCACACCGAAAGACCGGGATGTGTCGGAAGAAGATCCCCGTATCGGCGTATTTGTCTGTCACTGCGGCATCAACATCGCGGGTGTGGTGGATGTGGCGGATGTGGCGGAATATGCCGGAACCCTGCCGGGGGTTGTCCATTCCGAGGATATGATGTTCAGCTGTTCCACCGACAGCCAGAAAATAATCCGCGAAAGGGTTGCTGAACAGCAGCTCAACCGGGTCATTGTGGCATCCTGCAGCCCTAGAACCCATGAGCCCCTGTTTCAGGAAAACCTGGAGCAGGCGGGACTCAACAAATATCTTTTCGAAATGACCAATATCCGCGACCAGTGTTCCTGGGTTCACGCGGGCGACCGGGCCCTGGCCACGGAAAAGGCCAAAGATCTGGTCCGTATGAGTGTGAGCCGGACTCTCCTGCTTGAACCCCTCGAACAGTTTCCGGTTCCGGTCAATCAGTCGGCCCTGGTGGTGGGCGGCGGGGTGGCCGGCATGACTGCGGCCCTCTCCATTGCTGACCAGGGATTTGAGGTTGTCCTGGTGGACCGGGAGAAGGAACTGGGGGGAACCGCCAATCGTCTGGCCTATTCCCTGGAAGGCTTTGATGTGAAAACCTTTGTGGATGATCTCAAAGCAAAAGTTAATGGACACGACCAAATACAGGTGGAGACGGGCGCCGGGATCCGGAAATTGACCGGCGTGGTGGGTAATTTTACCACGGATATTTCACGAAATGGCGATAAACTTGCCAGGATCGACCATGGCGCTGTCGTGGTGGCCACCGGTGCGCGGGAATATGTCCCAAAAGAGTATGGATATACCGAAAGCGACCGGGTCATCACCCAGTTGGAACTGCATCAGGATCTTGCCCGGGGCGACATCTCGGGAACCGACCTGGTGGTGATGATCCAGTGTGTGGGATGCCGAACGGAAGACCACCCCTACTGCTCCCGCATCTGCTGTTCTCAGGCGGTGACCAATGCCCTCAAACTGAAGGAATTAAACCCCGGTGCCAATGTGGTAGTTCTCTATCGGGACATGCGAACTTACGGTGTCAAAGAGATTTACTACCGCCAGGCCCGCCAGGCAGGGGTCCGTTTTATTCGATACGAGGCCGGGGCGGAACCGGTGGTCCGTGTGGCGGACGAGGGGTTGGTGGTGGAGGTCATGGATCAGGGGCTTCGGATGCCGCTGGTTCTAACGCCTGATAAAGTGGTGTTGTCGGCTGCGGTCAGGCCCCGGGAAGATGCGCGGGAGTTTGCCTCTGAGCTGAAGTTGCCGCTGGACATTGACGGTTTTTTCATGGAAGCCCATATGAAACTGAACCCCCTGGATTTCGCTTCTTCCGGATTCTTCCTGTGTGGTCTGGCCCATGGACCCAAACCCATTGAAGAATCCATTGCTCAGGCCAAGGGTGCGGCTGCCCGGGCCGTCACCCTGTTGAGTCAAACAGAACTCATGGTGGGAGGCGAGATTGCCCATGTGGACCCGGACGCGTGCGCCGCCTGTTTGACCTGTGTGCGGTCCTGTCCTTTTGGGGTGCCGAGGATCGGCGACGGCAAAGGAACCGAAGGCAATGAGGTTGCCGTGATCGATCCTGCGGGATGTCGTGGATGCGGCGTATGCGCCGGGGCCTGCCCCAACAATGCCATCCAGATCGCCCATCACGGGGACCCGCAAATCATGAACAAGGTGTTTGCGCTGTTTGACAAACCCCTGCCCCGGGAACCCTATGACCCGCGGATCGTGGCTTTTATCTGTACCTACTGTACCTACACGGCCGCCGATATGGCCGGCTCCCTCAGAATGCAGTACCCGGCCAATGTGAGGGTGGTAAAACTTCTGTGCACCGGCAGGGTGGATACGAAACACCTGCTGGGCGCTTTTGAAGCGGGCGCCGATGCGGTGATGGTCTCAGGGTGTGAACTGGGGGATTGTCATTTTCTGGAAGGGAACAACCGGGCGGTTCAGCGTGTGGCTCAGACCAAAAATATTCTTGAGGCCACTGGGATTGAACCGGAACGTCTAGAGATGTTTCACGTGGGCGCTTCCGATGCTCCCGGGTGGGTCAAGGCGGTGGGAGAAATGGTCGAAAGGGCCCAGACCCTCGGTCCTTCCCCCCTGAGATCGGACACGCCTTTGGAAGAGGGGTTGTTGCCCATGGCCTCATGAGGGTTGACAACCAAATCCCATTTCTCTATCCTTACGCACGTTTAGCCTTGGAAGAGTCAACTACTATCTTCCGCTTTCAGCTTTGAGCTTTTCACCTTCGAGCTTTCTTGAGGTCCGCCCATGGAAATAGAGGATCTGAACCTGGAAATAGAAAGACTGGGCAAATGCAGCGTGCCCTCCCCCATGCCCAAGGGTCAATTCGTAAATGATGAGGACCGCGTATTGTATCACGCCACGCTGAAAGAAGCCGAGACATGCCTTCACGCCGGCAAGTCCCTGCCGAGCTTTGAGATGGCCGGACCCAGAGAAAAGATCTATTTTGATCCGTCAAAACTGAAATGCGGGATCGTCACCTGCGGCGGTATCTGCCCCGGGTTGAACGACGTGATCCGGGCCATTGTCCTGAGCCTCCATTACCACTACCAGGTGAGGACGGTTTTCGGGTTTCGTTATGGGTATGAGGGCATTTCGCCCCGGCACCGGCACGTTCCCCTGGAACTGAACCCGGAAGTTGTGGAAGATATTCATGAAAAAGGGGGTACCATTCTCGGTTCATCCCGGGGTCCTCAGGATGTTTCGGAAATGGTAGACACCCTCGAGCGCATGAACATCAGGCTTCTGTTTACCATCGGGGGGGATGGTACATTGCGGGGCGCTCAGGCCATCAGTGAAGAGATCGGTCGACGCAGCCTCAAGATCGGCGTGGTGGGCATTCCCAAAACCATTGACAATGATATTTCTTTTGTGGACCAGTCTTTCGGCTTTGAGACCGCTGTTTCAGCGGCCCGGCCCTGTATCTACGCGGCCCATGTGGAAGCAAAGGGGGCGCGAAACGGCGTGGGCCTGGTCAAGTTGATGGGGAGGGAATCCGGCTTTATTTCCGCCTATGCGACCCTTGCCAGCAATGATGTCAATTTCTGCCTGGTGCCGGAATCGCCCTTCACGCTTGAGCGTTTTCTGCCCGTGCTGAAAAGGCAGATCGAACGGTCCGCTCACTCGGTGATCGTGGTGGCCGAAGGGGCCGGCCAGGATCTGCTGAACAGAGATGGTGCCTGCGATGCGTCCGGGAACCTCCGGTTCGGGGATATCGGTCTTTTTCTTCGCGATGAAATCAAGGCCTATTTCCAACGTGAAGGGATGGAGATGCACTTGAAGTATATCGATCCCAGTTATGTGATTCGCAGCGTTCCCGCCAACCCGAAAGACTCCGTTTTCTGCCTGTTGCTGGGGCACAATGCCGTGCACGCGGGCATGGCCGGACGAACCAATACGGTGGTGGGGTACTGGGACACGGAATATACCCACGTGCCGATCCCCATGGCCATTTCCGCGCGAAAAAGAATTGATCCCAATGGCCGTCTCTGGAGCAGCGTCGTGGAATCCACCGGGCAACCCAGAGATTTGGCGGGTTCTTCCGGAGCGGGTGAAAATGTGTGCACAAGCGTCACATAAACGTCATGAGACCCCTTAAGTGGGGAAAGTAAAAATTTTCCTGTATTAACAATCAGTTGTTCCTTTTGGTTTGCCGGACGGCAGGACCACTGAAGGTGTTGTGATAATTTTTTTCAGAATCTTGAACCTTCTTGATCATTTTTCCTTGACACCTCCATAAAATTGGATATAAATGAGCTTGTTCAAAAATGCACAAAGTCTATTCAAGGCCGAAGTTTGAGAGTGCAGTGCCGATTTTGAGAGGGCAAACAGGTGCATTTTGAAGGTAGGAGGGATGAAAATTTCCGGTTGGAGATGATCAATTTTCCTCCGACTGGCGGCTACTTTGGGCCTTATTACAGAGAAAGGAGGTGTAAGCCCGGAACTTTTCCGGAGCAAATGGTTTTATTGGTTGTATCATCGTTTACCGTTTTTAAATTGTTAAATCAGGAGGTATACTAATGCCAAGTTTCGTAATTACAGAGAAATGCGATGGTTGTAAAGGGCAGGACAAGACCGCATGTATGTACATTTGCCCCAACGACCTCATGGTGCTGGATCAAGAGAAGATGTTGGCGTATAACCGTGATCCTTCCATGTGTTGGGAATGCCAGTGCTGCGTCAAGATTTGCCCGCAGCAGGCCATGGATGTTCGTGGTTACGCCGATTTTATTCCTTTGGGCGCAAGCTGTACGCCGCTTCGCGGTTCCGAGGATATCATGTGGACCGTCAAGTTTCGTGATGGCAGCCTGAAAAGGTTCAAATTCCCCATCCGGACCACCGAAGAAGGTACTGCGGATCCATTGGGTGGTTATGCGTCCCATGACGATCTGAACGATCAGAACCTGGCAACCGAGCCCGCATCTCTGGGCGTCGACGTTCCCACAATATAGAGAGAGGAGGTAACTTATAATGGCAAATTTTGAAACAGTAGAAGTCAGCACTGACCTCCTGATACTCGGTGGGGGATTCTCAGCCTGTGGTGTGGCCACTGAAGCCGCTTACTGGGCAAAGAAAAACAATCTTAAAATTACCCTGGTGGACAAAGCGGCTTTGGATCGTAGTGGCGCCGTAGCCATGGGCCTTTCCGCCATTAACCAGTATGTGGGCGTGAGAGAAGGCGACAACACCTGTGAAGACTACGTCCGTTACGTGCGTCAGGATCTCATGGGGATCTCCCGTGAAGACCTGGTGTTTAACATCGCCCGTCACGTGGACTCCTCGGTTCACCTGTTTGAAAAATGGGGTCTCAAAATCTGGCTGGATGAAGACGGCAAGTACGTGCATGAAGGCCGCTGGCAGCTCATGATCAACGGTGAGTCCTACAAGATTCTCATCGCGGAAGCCGCGAAAAACGCCATTAACGATGCGGGCGGCGAGATTTTCGAGCGTGTTTTCATCGTCGAGCCACTTCTGGACGGCAACAAGTGTGTGGGCGCTGTGGGTTTCAGCACCCGTGAAGAAAAATTCTATGTGTTCAAGGCCAAATGTACGGTTGCCACCATGGGTGGTGCGGTGCATGTGTTCCGTCCCCGTTCCGTGGGTGAAGGTTTTGGACGTTCCTGGTATCCGCCGTTCAACACCGGTTCCAGTGCTTATTTCACCATCAAGGCCGGTGCCGAGATGACCTGTCAGGAAGTGCGTTTTATTCCCGTCCGATTCAAGGATGCGTACGGTCCCGTGGGTGCATGGTTCCTGCTCTTTAAATCCCGTGCCATCAGCGCCGTGGGCGGCGAGTACATGTCGGTAAGGAAAGAAGAGCTCAATAACTGGGCGCCTTATGGTCTGGCCAAACCCATTCCCGCCAACCTCAGGAACTACCTTGGGATGCTGGATGTGGATGAGGGCTTAGGGCCTTTGTACATGGAGACCGATGAGGCCATCAACAAGATCGCCGATGCCTACAAAGATGACCCGAAGGGTTACAAGAAGAAGATGAAGGAACTGGAGTCCGAAGCATGGGAAGATTTCCTGGATATGACCATTTCCCAGGCCCATCTCTGGGCGGCCCTGAACGTCAAACCCGAAGAGAAACACTCCGAAATCGCCGCTTGTGAGCCTTACTTCATCGGCTCCCACTCCGGTGCTTCCGGTGCATGGGTGAGCGGTCCTGAAGATCTGGATACGCCCTACAAATGGGGTTACGCCAATATGACAACGGTGGACGCTCTGTTTGCGGCCGGCGACGCCTCCGGCGCCTCCAGCCATAAGTTCTCATCCGGTTCCCACGCGGAAGGCCGTATCGTCGGTAAAGCCGCCATTAAGTACATCGTGGAAAAGGGTGCGGAGCCCAATGTGGATGCAGCCGCTGTCGAAGCGCTGCGCGCAAAGATCCTGGCGCCTCTGGATACTTACCAGGAATTCTGCAACATCACCACCGAACCCTCCGTCAACCCCAACTACATCCTGTGGCGTCCCTTCATGGACCGCATGCAGAAAATCATGGATGAGTATGCCGGTGGCGTGACCGCGGCCTTCAAGACCAGCATATCGAATCTTGAAAGAGCCATGGAACTGTTCGTGTATCTGCAGGAAGATGCCGAGAAACTGGCTGCCGAAGGTATCTACGAACTGGAAAGGGTCTGGGAGAATATGCACCGCATGGCGCAGGCTGAAGCCCATGTGCGCACCATGCTCTTCCGGGAAGAGACCCGTTGGCCCGGATACTACTTCCGTGCTGATAAGCCCACCATGGACGAAGAAAACTGGCACTGCTTCGCCAATTGCAGATTTGATCCTGCAAGCGGTGAATGGGAAATGTCCAAGAAAGACGTGTGGAACATCCCCGGTGTATAACCATTAAACCTTGTTGACTATTGCTCCAGGCGTCTTTATGATGCCTGGAGCATTTTGTTAATAGCGGCTCCGTATCTGGTCAATGCCCATTTTTGAATGGTCAATAAAAATGGGTAGTGACAAGATACGTGTAACACCTAACACCTTAAAATCAACGCTGGAGGAGACAATGGCAGAGGTACAAACGACGAACCAGAGTATACTGGTGGTTGGCGGAGGCATGAGCGGGATTACGTCCGCCCTGGAAGCGGCCGAGGCCGGTTATGATGTGGTGCTGGTTGAAAAGAATCCCTACCTGGGTGGGCGAGTGACCCAGTTGTATCAGTATTTTCCCAAGTTGTGCCCGCCCAATTGTGGTCTTGAAATTAATTTCCGGCGCATGAGACTGAATCCGAAAATTCGTTTTTTCACCATGGCCGAAGTGGCGAATATCTCGGGATCTGAAGGCAATTACGACGTGACCATCAAATTGAGCCCCCGGTATGTGAACGATAAATGCACCTGCTGCGGTAAATGCAGTGACGTCTGCGAGGCGGAAATCGACAATCCCTTCAATTTCGGCATGGACAAGGTCAAGGGCGCCTATCTTCCCCATGAATTTGCATTCCCCATGCGGTATGTGATCGATCCTTCCATTGTGGAAACCGAAGACGGCAAGAAGTGCCAGGAAGCCTGTGAGTATGGCGCTGTTGAACTGGATATGGCGGAGACCACCTTTGATCTGAACGTGGGTGCTCTTGTATGGGCAGCGGGCTGGGATCCCTACGAGGCGAAGGATATCGATTATTACGGGTTCGGCGAATACAAAAACGTGATCACCAACGTCATGATGGAGCGCATGGCTTCACCTAACGGACCCACCGGGGGAAAGATCCTCAGGCCCTCGGACGGTAAGGTAGTCAAGAATATCGCCTTTGTTCAGTGCGCAGGATCCAGAGACGAAAATTACCTTCCTTACTGCTCCGGCATCTGTTGCCTGGCGTCCATGAAGCAGGCCACCTATGTGCGGGAGGCTCACCCGGACTGCGACATCAGCATCTTTTTTATTGATATCCGCGCCCTGGATCGACTGGAAGACTTTTACACCAAGGTTCAGGAAGATGAAAAAATAGAATTCATCAAAAGCAAAATTGCAAACATCTCAGAGGATGAGGCGACGGGCGGCCTGTTGCTGGAAGGTGAAAATACACGCACCGGCGAGCAGCTTCGCATGACCTTTGACATGGCGGTTCTGGCAACCGGCATGGTTCCCAACAAGATCGACATAGACGGCGCACCCGAAGTGGCGGCGGACGAATATGGTTTCGTGGTCAATGATCCGGAAAAGAAGGGCATATACGGAGCCGGTTGTGTCAGGAGACCCACGGATGTCGCTTCATCTGTGCAGGACGCCACATCATCCGCTTTGAAGGCTATCCAATCAATCGCGAGGAGGTAACTCGATGGACAAGAAGACAGCAGTTTATATATGCACCGGGTGCGGCATTGGAGATGCCCTGGACATTGAACAGCTCAAGGAGGAAGGGACCGAAGACTTCACCATTGACGTCTCAAAAGATCATCCCTGCCTGTGCGATGCGGAAGGCGTTGAATTGATCAAAAAAGATATTGCCGATGAAGGGATCAATACAGTGATCATCGGCGCCTGTTCCTACCGGGTCAACTATGACGTATTCAACTTTGGTTTGAATGTGGTGGTTGAGCGGGTCAATTTGAGAGAACAGGTGGCCTGGGTCATGCCCCCCAAAGAGGAAAACACCCAGGAACTGGCGGAAGACAACCTGCGCATGGGATGTTCCAAAGCCAAGGATACCGAACCAACCGAGCCTTTCAAGGCGGAAGAGGAATATTCCAAGGATGTGCTGGTGGTGGGCGGTGGTCTGGCCGGAATGACAGCGGCCCTTGAGGCAGCGAAAGCCGGTTCCAATGCGATCCTGGTGGAAAAGGAAGACAACCTGGGTGGTTTTTTAGGGAAAATGAAAAAGACCATCACCCTTCCCTACAAGGAACTGGCGGATACCGGTGCGGAAGAGCTGGTCCAGGCGGTGGAAGCGGAAGAGAAAATCAAGGTCTACACCGCTTCGACGGTGGAAAAGATCACCGGCGCCCCCGGCCTGTTCTCCGTGGACATCAAGAATGACGGTAATGTGGTCAATGAACGGGCCGGATCCGTGGTGCAGGCCACGGGATGGGTCCCCTATGACGCCAACAAGCTGGGGCATCTGGGCTACGGCCTGACCAAGGACGTCATCACCAATGTTGAAATGGAAGAGATGGCGGCTGCCGGAAAGATTGTCCGTCCTTCCGACGGAAAACCTGTAAAAACCGTACTCTTTATCCAGTGTGCCGGTTCCAGGGACCCGGAGCATCTGCCCTATTGTTCGTCTGCGTGCTGCCTGGTTTCCATGAAACAGGCCACCTACATAAAAGAGCAGGATCCGGAAGCGATCAATTACGTGCTCTATAAGGACGTTCGCACGGTGGGCCAGGCGGAGGATTTTTATCGGAAGGCCCAAGAGGACGGGAACATCTTCATTCGTGGGACCGCAACGGAAGTGGGGGAAGCGGGCGGCAAACTCTTCGTTGAAGCGGATGATGAACTCCTGGGAGAGAAAGTCAAGATTGAAGAACTGGACCTGGTGGTTTTGGCGGTGGGCATGGTGTCCGCTTCAAAACCGGATGTGACGCCCAAAATCAAGGCCCCTGCCGATACGGAAGGCGCGGACGAGGAAGGTATGATGGAGGTGGAGCCCGATTCGGGTTTCTTTGCCAACTCCGCCCTGAACCTGGAATATCGACAGGGACCGGAGCTGCCCACCCTGAATTATGGTTTCCCGGATTCACACTTCATCTGCTTTCCCTATGAAACACGACGTACCGGTATTTACAGCGCGGGATGCGTGAAAAGGCCCATGGAAACGGCTAAGGTCTTAGATGATGCGGCCGGTGCGGCCATGAAGGCCATTCAGTGTTCCGAATTGACCGCTGAGGGCAAGGCGGTTCACCCCAGGGCCGGGGACATGACCTACCCGGAATTCAACATGAACCGATGCACCCAGTGTAAACGGTGTACGGAAGAATGTCCCTTTGGGGCCATCAACGAAGATGAAAAGGCCAACCCGCTCCCCAACCCCACAAGGTGCCGTCGCTGCGGTATTTGCATGGGGGCTTGTCCGGAACGGATTATCTCCTTTAAGAATTACTCTGTGGGCATGATCGGCAACATGATCAAATCGGTCAACGTCCCGGAAGAGGATGAGGAGAAACCGAGAGTGATCTGCCTCATCTGCGAGAACGACGCTTTGCCGGCCCTGGATATGGCGGGCATCAAGCGCATGAAGTGGAGTCCCTATGTGCGGTTTGTCCCCATGCGGTGCCTGGGTTCTATGAACCTGGTATGGATCGCGGACTCCCTGTCACGAGGCATAGACGGTATCCTGCTCATGGGATGCCGCCACGGGGATGACTACCAGTGCCATTTCATGAAGGGAAGTGAGCTGGCCAACACGCGGCTCAGCAAAGTATCGGAGACATTGGACCGGCTGGCCCTGGAATCGGATCGGGTGAAGTTTGTAGAAGTGGGCATTACCGATTACGACAAGATTCCTCAGATTGTTGATGATTTCATGAAAACCATCGACGAAGTGGGCCCCAACCCGTACAAAGGCTGGTAAAGAACTCGGTGATTAGGTGTTGGCCTGACAACTGACAACTGACAACTGACAACTGATACCTGTATCAAAGGGGTTTGTTTATGGAAAATACAGTGGGCTACAATCCCTCCTTTGCCGAGGAGGTTTTCCAGAATGTGCATTCTGGGGATGAAATCAAAATGTGCATGAATTGCGGCGTCTGCGCAGCATCCTGCCCGTTGCGGGAACACATGGACTATCCGCCGAGGCAGATATTCTCGCTCATTCGGGCCGGAAAAAGGGAAGTGGTGCTCGGCAGCGAGGCCATCATGCTGTGCACCTCCTGTTACACCTGCGCGGTGAAGTGCCCCAGGTCCATCCCCGTGATCGATGTCATGCATGGGTTGGCCCACTACGCCCTCGCAAAAGGATATATGCCGCGGGTGGAAACGGCGCGATTCGGAAAAGAATTCTGGAACCAGGTGTACCGGATCGGTCGTGTGGATGAAAAGGACCTGCCCAGGCGGGTGTTTTTTGCCGGCGGCTTTATGGAAGGGATCAAAGCAATGCTCAACTTCATGGATATCGGCATTAAATTGCTGCTTCACCATCGCATGAAGTTGTTGCCCGAGAGGAAGATCAAAGGGATCAAATCCCTTAAGAAGATGCTGGACAAGGCGGAAGTGTTGGAGAAAGGGGGGGCGGTGCAATGAAATATTTTCTCTATTGGGGATGCAGTCTGGAAGGAAGCGGCGCCAATTTTCTGGTTTCCCTCAAACCCCCCTGTGAAGCCCTGGGTATGGAGTTCCTGGAGATAGAAGACTGGAACTGCTGCGGCGCCAGCGTGTCTTATGCGGGCGCCGGTGATTTGGCTATCAAGGTACTGAACGCGCGGAACCTGGCCATTGCGGAAGCCGAAGGCGGTTACGATGTGGTGGCCCCCTGCAGTTCGTGCTACATCCAGATGATCAAGGTGAACCACGAGATCAAAGAGGACCCCAAACTCCTGGATGAGGTAAACGCCTGCCTGGCGGAAGGGGGACTCAGATATCAGGGTAACCTGAACGTGCGGCACCTGCAGGACGTGCTCTATAACGACATCGGCGTCGACAAAATCAAGGAAAAGGTGGTGAAGCCTTTAACCGGACTCAAGGTGGCCGGTTATGTGGGTTGCCAGTCGGTGAGACCCTACGGGGAATACGACAGCGTCAACAAACCGAAGGTTCAGGATTACCTCCTTGAGGCCCTGGGCGCGGAAGCGGTGCCTTTTCCCAACAAGATCAAATGCTGCGGATCGGGTATCTTCCTTCCTGAAATGGATTACTGCATGGAGCTGGTCAAGAATATCCTGGAAGACGCGATAAACCACGGCGCCGGCATCATTTCAACGGTCTGCCCCATGTGTGCCATGAACCTGGAACTGTATCAGGGCCGAATCAATGACAAATACGGCACCGACTTTGATATTCCCATCGTCTATCTGACCCAGCTGATGGCCATTGCTTTCGGCATGGATATGAAAAAACATGCCGCACTCAATTACAATGTCATTCCACCGGAAGGCGTGATCCAGGCGGCCATCGGCTGATCGCCGGGAACAATTTAAAGAAACTGTAACCAAATCCCCGGCGATTTCGTTTTTGGGGATTTGGTTTTCTTTTTTATAACGGAGAAAAACATGACTGATCAGGAAACACCTAAATGTCACCACTGTGACAGCGAAATGAAAAAATGGACCGTGCCCCCCGATTCCACATGGGGCACCGAATTTTTATGGGTATGCTTTAATGATGATTGCGCTTACTTTCAGCGGGGTTGGGATCACATGATGAAAACCCAGGAGATCAAGGCCTCTTACCGAAACAGCGTGAACCCTAAAACCGGAAACCGAAGCCCCCTTCCCTGCTGGTCGTATGATGCGCTGAAAGAGAGGATTATTGAGGAATAGGAATTCCATGGAAAAAATAGGAAGAAACAACCCCTGCCCCTGCGGCAGCGGCAAGAAATTCAAGCATTGCCATCTGGGCAAGGAAGACCAACTGACCCAGGAAAGCGCTGCCGGTGAATTCTCCCCCGAGGATAGCGCCCGCATAACCGGTTTGCCACAGGTCTCATACGGTCGTTCCCGGGAGATGCTTGAGGGCCTAGACATCAAAAAACTCACGGGATCTTCGGCAGGCGTGAAATTTGTTGATCTGACCGCCTATAAAGGGCTCGACCTGGCAGATGCGCGGCGCCCCGAAAAAGACGAAACGAGAGCCGGCGGTATTCTGATCAATATATTCAAAACCAAAATCAGCGATCCGGATCATCTCTATCTGGCCATTTCCCCTGAAATCAGCGACAGCGCCCTCATCCACCAGCTGGCCCATGTGCTGGACTACCTGGGCGGGTCCAAACTCATGCCGGGAATGGCCAAGCCCCTCAGTTTCGACGTGGGCATCCCCACGGAGCACCTGGAACACCCCCATGAATACGCCTACTGGCTCAACTATCTGAAAAATGAATTTGATGTGCAACTGGATGCAGATGACGCCATTGTCTCCTTTTTATTTGAAAATGATATGCTCATCAAAGGCCGTGACATTGACCAGCAGGATGAAACCCTCCTCAGATCCAAATCAGAGCGCATGATGCGCTTCATGAGCGAAAAAAGCGCTGAAATCGACGCCCTCATCTGCGAACGCCCCGGATATATCGGAAGCCGGGTGAATAAGAATCAGTGAAATCCGTGCAATCCGTGCCAAAAAAATAACCGCCCCATAAAGGACAACAACATGAAAGTCCCACTACTAGATCTAAAAGCCCAACTAAAAACAATTGAAAACGAAATCAAGAACGCCGTCATCGAAGTCATAGACTCCACCCGCTACATTATGGGACCCAAGGTAGAGGCCCTGGAGAACGAAATTGCAGCCTACACAGGCGTTCAATACGGAACAGGGGTTTCATCCGGTACCGACGCTCTTTTGGTCTCCCTCATGGCCCTGGACATCAAACCCGGCGATCTGGTGATCACCACCCCCTTCTCCTTTTTCGCCACCGCCGGCGTCATCGCCAGACTGAACGCCCAACCGGTGTTCGTGGACATCGACCCCGACACCTACAATATGAACCCCGATGCCTTGAAACAATGGTTTGAATCCCATCCTGATGAAACGCGCCGCGTCAAAGCCATCATCCCCGTTCACCTCTACGGCCAGTGCGCCAACATGGACCCCATCTGTGAACTGGCCGATGCCCATGGCATCCCTATTGTGGAAGACGCCGCCCAGGCCATCGGTGCGGAATATCCATCCCAATCCGGCCCAAAAAAAGCCGGCAGCATGGGTGCCCTGGGGTGTTTTTCCTTCTTCCCCAGCAAAAACCTGGGGTGCATTGGCGACGGCGGCATGGTGGTCACCAACGACCCGGAACTAAACGATAAACTCAAAATGCTCAGGAACCACGGCGCCAAACCCAAATACTATCACGCCATGATCGGCGGCAATTTTCGTCTGGACCCCATACAGGCGGCGGTCCTTTCGGTGAAACTGCCCCACCTGGACCAATGGCACACCATGCGGCAGCAGAACGCCGCCTATTATGATGAAAAACTAAAAGACCTCCACGTCAAAACCCCTCTTGTTGCTTACGAACGAAACCACCACATTTACAACCAGTACGTGATCTCTGTTCCCGAAAACAGGGATGGACTGCGACAATTCCTGGCCAACAACAACGTCAGTACCGAAATTTACTATCCGGTCTCCTTCCACATGCAGGCCTGTTTCAGCGAACTGGGCTACCGGGAAGGCGATTTTCCCAACAGCGAATATGCCGCCCGGCACACCATTGCCCTACCGGTGTATCCTGAATTGACCCGTGAAATGCAGGATTACGTGGTGGACAAGATCAGTGAAGGTTTAAGGGATAAACCTTAGCATCTTACGGTTCAAACCAAAAACAGCATAATCCGCCTGCCCCGTTAAATCTGCTTTTTCTTTTATTTAACCGGGGTGAAATCCGCGCCAAAATCTTTTCCCTTGACAACCCAGTCAGTTCAAGCTACGAACAATGTTCAACCCTGAACAAAGAAACTTAACACCCAAAACCCAATGGAACCCACAGAAAAAGACTTCCCCATCCTGGATGCCCTGGGCAGCCGGGCCATCACCACCCAGCGCGAACTGGCCGATCACGCCGGCATCAGCCTGGGCCAGGTCAACTACGTACTCAAAAGTTTCCTGGAAAAAGGGTTGGTCAAAGTAACCAATTTCACCAAAAGCCCCAAAAAAATAAGCTATGTCTACCGCCTGACCCCCAAAGGGCTTGAGGCCAAGTCCACTCTGGCTGCCAGATTTATTATGCGAAAACTGAGGGAATATGGAGATATAAAGGACAAATTAGCGGAAAGGCTGAGCATCTTTGAAAACCAAAAACATTTTCGTGTCTTTTTCGTAGGCCCTTCCATGGTGGGTGAGTTGATTAATTCCGTTATTGAAGAAAAAAATCTAAGCCTGACGTTGGTGGGGCAATGCAGGGTCTTCAAAAATCTGGCGGACTACGATGCACACTTCTTCGACGTAGTTCTCCTTTTTGAAGGCAACGGAAAAACCCTGAAAGAAGCGGCCAGGATAGCGAGTATACCATCAGAAAAACTAATGTCTTTTTGGTAGTTGACTTCCGAGCCTCTATTGGTTATCAGTAGGCCCGAATTATAAATAGCGATATTCTTTTTAATAAATCCCCTTTGTCAAATGGCTCGGCATGTAACCGAAAGAGCGGAGCTATATGCCGCGAGACCTTCAAGAAAAAACAGCGAAATCCGCGAAATCCGCGCCAAAAAAACCAGCTACCCCCATTACCAATAGATGGACATCGAATTCCACTACTACATGACCCACCTCATAGCCGCCCGCGCAGGCCTTCCGCCGAAGGACACGGAGATCCTTGCCACCGCCTCCCAGTACGTGGATGACAACAGCATCATCTTCGAGATCGACAAGGATATGCCCACAGAATACAGCAACTACATAAGCCAAACCATGAATATCCTCAAACCAAAGGCCAGGCTCTTTCGCATATACCCCATCTTCCACTTCATCCCCGGAGACCCGATGGCCGAACCCGCCTGGCGCAAAGACGGCGAAATGCACTGGCTCAACACCACCGCGAACTCCGAAAACGCCAACCGGATAATGGATGCCGCATTCACATCCGGCAACCTCTACCGCATCGGCATTGCCTGCCATGGCTATGCCGACGTCTGGGCGCACCAGAACTTCACGGGGTATTATTCGGATTTCAACTCCATGACCAGCCCCTTAAGTCCCGCCATTCCCAATATCGGCCATGCAGAAGCCTTTCACAACCCGGACTGGCCGGCCCTTGTCTGGAAGGACAAAAGACTCATCGCAGGCCGGGTGGACAACCGAAACCGTTTCCTGACCGCCGCAGAGCACATCCTCAGCAAACTTGCAAAATTCGTTGACCCCGGGATAACCGAAAAGGAACTGCAGAAAAGGGAAATAGCCCTGGAGAAAGACCTCAACAAGTGCATCGGGGAACAAGACCAGACAAATGAATACACAGCGGAACGAATCGCCCGCTATGGCAACCTTGCCACCAAACCGGAATACGGCGAGGCGGAAATCACACAATACGACGAAGACAGATGGCTCGAACAAGCGGTAAACGAAAATGTCCGCGGCCTCCGCGACAGATCAGACCTTTTCCTTACCCGATGGGATCCGCTGACCGACATTTACACATGGAAAGACCGCGAAAATTACAGAGACACCCACTGGCACAGGTTCCAGGAAGCGGTAAAACAACACCAGGACGAAACCTGGGGAATCCTGAAAGAGAGCAACCTCAAAGGACTGGAACTCCCGGAGATGTAAGACCATTTCATCTCTTCCAGACCCACACTCAATTCCGAAGGAAACCGCAGCGTATTTAACCGAAGTTCAAACCGTGTAATCCGCGAAATCCGTGCCAAAAAACCAATACCCCACCCCCACTCACATGAAACAAAACACACCCACGATCACCGATTCCATCACCGCAGTTCTATCCGAGGACGACAGGGTCGTTTTTGCTTTCCTCTACGGCTCGGCCGTCGAAAATGGAAAAGGAAATGATATTGACATTGCCATATATGCAACCGGAGAGGTGGACTTCCATAAACTATCTGCGGATCTGAAAGTCTCCCTGAACAAAAGGATTGGTTTTCCCCCAGATACTTTCGATATTCGCGTTCTGAACGGACTGGCGGAACGAGGAGACATCTTCGCCTTGCTTTACTTGAAAAATGTCCTGAGCGGCAATAAACTTCTCATAGACAAGAATAAGGATGCCCGAACCGAGTTTCTCGAACGCTACGGAACGCGCTTTCGGGAATGTGAAGGCCTCATGCAGGAGGTGCTGGCGTGAATGCCGATCCGATCCGCATCAAGCGATATCTCACCGAAATCAGAAGATACAGCCTTGAACTGAATCAGTTGATCGCGAACAACGATTTGTCTGCCGACTCTGTTCCATTGAAGGCGGCCAAGTACATTCTTATTGAGCTCGCTGAGGCCATGTCCAACACAATTCAACATATCTTGGCAAAAGATAAAGGAACCCCGGTCTCGGGCTATATCGATGCCATTTTAAAAGCGCATGAAAATGGGATTGTATCCGAAGACCTTTTTCAACGCCTCAAACCCTTTTTCGATTTTAGAAACAGCCTGATTCATCGATACTGGACAGTAGATGATGTTCGTCTAATCGCCAATATTCAAGAGGGTAGACATGATTTCGATCATTTCATTGAGGCAATTGAGACCTACATAGAGACCTTTGCATAACCTACCAAAATTTGTTCCCGGATATTTCATGGCAAAAACG
>CAZPQA010000016.1:4376-40985 GCA_964588535.1 uncultured Desulfobacteraceae bacterium | reverse complement strand
AAATGCTTTTTCTGCTGACCATCGCGGACAGTTTCGCCACCGGCCCCATGGCGCGTAGCGACTGGAAGATCATGCTTCTGGCTGAGCTGTTTCACAAAGTGCAACGTATCCTGGCGCGGGGAATCCTGGCAACACCCGATGCCACAGAAAAGATCACGGGTAAGCGGGATCACATTCGGAAAATCCTGATCAGGGATTTTGATGAAGAAGGGGTTCAACACATTCTGGATCAGGTTTCTTCCCGGTATATCCTGAATACCTCGCTTTCGGATATGGTCGCTCATTTTTCCCTGGCTCTGGAACTGGGTGAAGAAAATCATGCGTGGCGGCTGGAGAAACGAAAAGACGTCCCCGTTACCCGGATCATTCAGGTCACTTATGACAAACCGGGCCTGTTCAGCAAGATGGCGGGCGTTTTTGCCTTGAACAATATGGCGATACTGTCCGCCGGTATCTTTACTTTGAAAAACGGTCTGGCTTTTGATACCTTTGAAGTGACCAATCCCCCTGATGTTTACCGGGAAGCGGAACAATGGGTTAAAGCCAAAAATGATCTGAAAGAGGCCCTTGACGGACGTCTGAAGCTGGATCGAATGATTCAGGAAAAAAGAGATGCCGGGATGTTGGCAGCATACGAAAGACCGGTCAAAGAAAAAGTCGTGATCAACAATGAGGAGAGCGACTTTTTTACTTTGATTGAGATCCGGGCGGGTGCCAGAGTTGGCCTGCTCTATGATCTGGCATGCGTGATCTTCAGAATGGATTTTGACATTCGAACGGCAAAGGTCAACAGTGACGGGGAAAAATTGACCGGTGTTTTCTACGTACGGGATTCGGCCGGAGAGAAAATCTATGAACCGGATGCCATGGCGGAAACCAGACGTCGTTTGATGGCGGTGCTGTGATTAGGGCCTCGGCAAAAAATAAATACACAATCTAGCTTGTCCTTTGGTCCGTCTACTGCGTTGCATCCACCGGCACATATCCACAAATATGCACTGGTGGATGCGCCTTGTATACGAACCAAAATACGGCGCAATCTTGCGCATTTATTTTTTGCCGAGGCCCTTAAAACAACAGCGTGTGGCTTGCGGGCATCGTCCGTCTTAGGAAAACAAACAAGAAATCAGGAAAATGAATTCAAATGAAAGCAATACTCGCTCTGGAAGACGGCACGATTTTTAAGGGTCGCTCCTTTACGGGCCCCGGGGAAACCGAGGGAGAGGTGGTGTTCAATACCAGCACGACCGGCTACCAGGAGATCCTCACCGACCCTTCCTACCCGAATTGTAGCGAAACAAAGTAAGCTACGCACCGCTATTGATGAGATCGTGTCTGACATCGAGGGGGCAAAATAACCAATGGATAACAAAGGTGAAATAATATTATACCAAAATCAAGATGGACAAATAAAACTTAAAGTAAATGTTCTTGATGAGACGGTTTGGTTAAATCGTAACCAAATGGCAATGCTGTTTGGTAGAGATGTAAAAACCATTGGCAAACATATTAATAATATTTTTAATGAGGGCGAATTGACAAAAGAAGTGGTTGTCGCAAATTTTGCGACAACCACACAACACGGCGCTATCGAAGGAAAAACGCAAACCCAAGATGTAGAATATTACAATCTCGATGTCATTATCTCTGTAGGCTATCGAGTTAAATCACAACAAGGTACCCAATTTAGAATATGGGCGACACAGCGACTAAAAGAGTATATCATCAAAGGTTTTACCATGGACGATGCGCGCCTCAAAGAGTCTGGCGGAGGAAACTACTGGAAAGAGCTACTCGACCGTATTCGTGATATTCGCAGCAGTGAAAAGATGCTGTATCGGCAGGTTTTGGATCTATACGCCACGAGTGTGGATTACAACCCAAAAAGCAAAGAATCAATCACCTTTTTCAAAACCGTGCAAAACAAACTGCACTACGCTACCCATCAGCAGACTGCCGCCGAAACCATCCACGCCCGTGCCGATGCCGAAAAAGAGTTTATGGGTCTTACAACCTTTAGCGGTTCCATACCCGTCAAAGCAGAAACCTCCATTGCCAAAAATTACCTCACCGAAGATGAGCTGTTTCGTCTTAACCGCATGGTATCGGCCTTTTTTGATCTGGCAGAAATCAAAGCCCAGGAGCATACCCGAATGCAGATGCGGGACTGGGTGGCAGAGCTGGATAAATTTACGGGTATCTTTGGCAAAGGCATACTCAAAGACGCGGGGAAGATCAGCCACGACAAGGCAATAGAAAAGGCCGAAAAAGAATACCGCAAATATCAGGTAAAAACCCTGTCCCCAGTGGAAGAAGCCTACCTGGACACCATTAAAACCGCCCAGAAACAGGTAGGGGCAACCCTTGTGGTTGCCCAATCAAAAGATAAAAAACGATAATTATAGACTCTAAAAATGCGCCTAGGGCTAATCAGACTCAATTGAAAAACAAAAGGTAATCAGGGAAAAGAACCGAAATGAAAGCAATACTCGCTCTGGAAGACGGCACGATCTTTAAGGGTCGTTCATTTACGGGTCACTGGGAAACCACAGGAGAGGTGGTGTTCAACACCAGCATGACTGGCTACCAGGAGATCCTGACCGACCCCTCCTACTGTGGTCAGATGGTCACCATGACCTATCCGCTCATCGGCAATTACGGGGTCAATGAAGCCGATGTGGAATCGGACCGCATTCAGGTGAAGGCTTTCCTGGTGAAAGAGTATCAACCCTATCCCAGCAACTTTCGCTCACAGAAAAGTCTCGGGGATTATCTGAAAGAAAATGGTATTCCCGGGATTGAGGGGATTGACACCCGGGCGCTGACACGGCACATCCGTCTTTCGGGCGCCATGCGGGGCGTACTCTCTACTGAGGATCTGGATTCCGCTTCCCTGATTCGAAAGGCGAAAGCATCGCCCAAAATGACAGGATCGGACCTGGTCACGGAGGTAACCTGTCAGGAGCCGCTTCTTTGGCATGATGGGAAGCCTGTACCCGTTACAAGAGATTTGTCGTCATTCACCTGGCCGGAAGGGAACAATCGCCATCGCGTGGTGGCCATGGATTTCGGCATCAAATACAACATTCTTCGGTCCCTGGAAATGCGGAGATGCCAAGTGCTGCTGGTCCCGGCAAAGACCGGTTCAGATGTTATCGATAAGCTCAACCCGGACGGCCTTTTCCTGAGCAACGGCCCGGGAGACCCTGCGGCAGTTACCTACGCCGTTGAGACCATTTACAAACAGATTGGCCGACGGCCTATTTTCGGCATCTGCCTGGGACATCAATTGCTGGGCCTGGCCCTGGGGGGGAAATCCTTTAAACTGAAGTTCGGCCACCGGGGCGGCAACCAGCCCGTCAAAGACCTGAAAACGGGCAAAGTGGAAATTACCTCCCAGAACCACGGGTTCTGTGTGGATCATGATACCTTGAAAGACCCGGATATTGAAGTCAGCCACCTGAACCTGAATGACAACACCCTGGAAGGCATGGTCCACAAAAAGCACCCCCTTTTCTCGGTCCAGTATCACCCGGAGGCATCTCCCGGGCCCCATGATGCCGCGTACCTGTTTGACCGCTTTATCCAGATGATGGAAAAGGCTTCAAGTACCTTAAACTTTAAACCTTAAACTTTAAACCTATAAAACTATGCCCAAACGCACCGACATCAAAAAGATTCTCCTCATCGGCTCCGGCCCCATCGTCATCGGCCAGGCCTGCGAATTCGACTACTCCGGTACCCAGGCCTGTAAGGCCCTCATGGAGGAGGGGTTTGAAATTGTGCTCATCAACAGCAATCCCGCCACCATTATGACCGACCCGGAAACAGCCCATCGCACTTACATCGAACCCATTACCGCCGAGGTGGTGACCAAAATTATCGAGCGGGAGCGGCCCCAGGCCATTTTGCCCACCCTGGGGGGACAGACCGGTCTCAATACGGCTGTGGAAGTGGCCGAATCGGGGATCCTGGAGAAATTTGATGTGGAGATGCTGGGGGCGTCTCTGCCGGTCATTCAGAAGGCGGAGGACCGTGAACTGTTTCGCAACGCCATGGAAAAAATCGGGCTGAAAGTTTCTGAAAACTTCATCGTCAGGAACATGGATGAGGCTAAGACTGCGGCGGAACAGATTGGCTTCCCTGTTATTATCCGTGCCAGTTTTACCCTGGGGGGCATCGGCAGCGGTGTGGCCTACAACCGGGAAGAAATGGAAGAGATCGTCAAGAGTGGTATTGATGCCAGCATGATTTCCGAGGTGATCATGGAAAAATCACTTCTCGGCTGGAAAGAATACGAGCTGGAAGTCATGCGGGATTTCAAGGACAATGTGGTGATTATCTGCTCCATTGAAAATTTTGATCCCATGGGCATTCATACGGGTGACAGCATCACCGTGGCCCCTGCCCAGACCCTGTCTGACCGTGAATACCAGGTTATGCGGGATGCTTCTCTTGACATTATCCGAGAGATCGGCGTGGAAACGGGGGGCAGCAACATCCAGTTTGCCATTCATCCTCAAACCGGAGAAATGGTGGTCATCGAAATGAACCCCCGGGTGTCAAGAAGTTCGGCCCTGGCCTCCAAAGCCACCGGGTTTCCCATCGCCAAGATCGCCGCCAAGCTGGCCGTGGGGTACACCCTGGATGAAATCCCCAACGATATCACCCGGGAGACCTTCGCCTCCTTTGAGCCCACCATAGATTACTGCGTGGTCAAAGTGCCCCGATGGACCTTTGAAAAGTTCCCTGGCACCCGGGATTCCCTGACCACTTCCATGAAATCCGTGGGAGAAACCATGGCCATCGGCCGGACCTTCAAGGAATCCCTTCAAAAGGCGGTGCGATCTTTAGAGATCGGGCGATTTGGCATGGGGACCGATACCCCCGATTGCACCCTTTCAAAAACAGATGTCTATGAACTGGAGAGGGGTCTCATTCGGCCCAATTCTCACCGGCTTTTTTATCTCTACGAAGCCTTCAATCGGGGCATGAGCATTGAGAAGATTTATGAACTCTCGAACATTGACCCATGGTTTCTGTATCATATCCAGCAGATTCAGGCCTTTGAAAGCCGCTTGATGCAAATGGCGCATGAGGGGGACGGGCCCGAACAGTGGAACAAGGATTTCCTGAAACAGGTCAAGGAATACGGTTTTTCCGATGTTCAACTGGCCGGTTTTTTAGATACCACCGAGGAAGCGATTCGACAGATCCGAAAATCAAAGGGTGTGGAACCGGTCTACAAGCTCGTGGATACCTGTGCCGCGGAGTTCGAGGCCTACACCCCGTATTACTATTCCACCTATGAGCAGGAAAACGAGATTCGGGCATCCCAAAAGAAAAAGGTGGTCATCCTGGGCGGTGGGCCCAACCGCATCGGCCAGGGCATCGAGTTTGATTACTGCTGCGTTCATGCCTCTCTGGCACTTCGGGAGATGGGCATTGAAAGCATCATGGTGAACAGCAATCCGGAAACTGTGAGCACTGATTATGATACTTCGGATCGGCTTTATTTCGAGCCGCTCACCCGGGAAGACGTGCTGAACATCGTGGAGCAGGAGAAGCCGGTCGGGATTATCGTGCAATTTGGCGGGCAGACCCCCCTGAACCTTTCCGTTCCCCTTTCGGACGCGGGCGTAAAAATTCTGGGTACCAGCCCGGACAGTATCGACCGGGCCGAGGACCGGGAGAGGTTCCAGGTGATGCTCAAAAAACTCCAGATCCTTCAGCCTGAAAACGGCATCGCCACAAACAAACAGGAGGCCATTCATATAGCGGACCGAATTGGCTATCCCGTGGTGGTGCGGCCCTCATTTGTGCTGGGGGGGCGGGCCATGGAAATCGTCTATGACCGGAAAGATCTGGAATATTACATGGAGACGGCGGTCCAGGTGTCTCCCGGAAAACCCGTACTCGTTGACCGGTTTCTGGACGGGGCTGTTGAAATTGATGTGGATGCCATTTCCGACGGTCAAGATACCGTCATCGGCGGCATCATGGAACATATCGAAGAAGCGGGTATTCACAGTGGAGACAGCGCCTGCGTGCTGCCCCCCGTTTCCCTGGGACCGGAAATTTTGGATACCATCATGGAACACACCCGGGCGTTGGCGAAAGAGTTGTCGGTGGTGGGTCTCATGAACATCCAGTACGCGGTAAGAGATGATATTATCTATGTGATCGAAGTGAATCCGCGGGCCTCGCGAACCGTTCCCTTTGTGAGCAAGGCCACCGGTGTGCCACTGGCCAATATGGCAACCCGGGTGATCATGGGTAAAACCCTTCATGAGCTGGGTTTGACCCGGGAAGTGGTCCCCGAATATGTATCCGTGAAAGAAGCGGTTTTTCCCTTCAGCCGTTTCCCGGGGGTGGATACCATCCTGGGGCCGGAGATGAAATCCACCGGCGAGGTCATGGGTATCGACCACAGTTTCGGCCTCGCCTTCGGAAAGTCCCAACTGGCCGCCGGTCAGAGAATCCCCCTTTCGGGGACGGTGTTCATCAGCGTGAAGGATGCGGACAAGGGGGACGCTCTCCCCGTTGCCATGGGGCTTTTCAATCTGGGTTTCAAGATTCTGGCCACAAAGGGTACTTCACGGTTTCTTATGGAGAACGGGGTGATCAACGAGCCGGTGAACAAGGTGAGGGAAGGGCGCCCCCACGTGGTGGACATGATCAAGAACGGAGAGGTTGATCTGGTGATCAATACCACCAGCAGCAAAAAGGCCATGGCCGAATCCTACTCCATTCGCAGAGCATCTTTGACCCTCAACGTTCCTTATACCACCACACTGGCCGGTGCAAAAGCGACCCTTGCCGCCATCCGGTCCATGTTGGAAGAGGATTTGAAGGTAAGAACCGTACAGGAATACCACGGGGATTTTTGATTGATGATTGTTGATTGACCATTGATGAATGATCTATGAAAACGGGATGACCAATGAACGAAACAGAATCCAGACGACCCAAGGATGAATGCGGCATTTTTGCTGTTTACGGTCATGAGGATGCGGCCAAACTGACCTATTTCGGCCTCTATGCCCTCCAACACCGTGGTCAGGAGAGTGCGGGCATCGTGGCTTCCGACGGGAAACAGGTCGTTGAACACAAGGCCATGGGTCTGGTTCCCGAGATATTTAATGAACAGATCCTGGATGGGCTGAAGGGGGATATGGCCCTGGGGCATGTGCGGTATTCCACCACCGGATCTTCCCTGTTGGTCAATGCGCAGCCTTTTTGTGTGCGCCATTCGGGCCATTCCATGTCCATCGCCCATAACGGCAACATCGTCAATGCCCACCAGATCCGTTCGGAACTGGAACAAAACGGGTCTATTTTTCAAACCTCCATGGACAGCGAGGTGGTGTTGCACCTGATGGCCCGTCGAATGAACCTCGGCGTGGAACAGGCCATGATCCAGGCCATGGGTCAACTTCGGGGCGCCTACTCGGTGGTGGTCATGACCGAAGACAGTCTCATCGCCGCCAAGGACCCCAATGGTTTTCGCCCGCTTTGCCTGGGGAAACTCAATTCCGGTTATGTCCTGGCTTCAGAAACCTGTGCCTTTGATCTGGTGGAAGCGGAATTTGTCCGGTTTATCGAGCCCGGCGAGATTGTGATCATCAATAAGGAGGGCATCAAGAGCATTCATTCGGGCATTTCATCCCGCCGAAGTCAGTGTATTTTTGAATTGATCTATTTTGCCCGGCCGGACAGTAATGTATTCGGTGAAAATGTCTATCTCTTTCGAAAGCGGCAGGGGGAGCTTCTGGCCAAAGAATATCCAATGGACGTGGATTTCGTGATGCCCTTTCCCGATTCCGGAAATTACGCAGCCATCGGTTACGCCCAGGCATCAGGGATTCCCCTTGAGATGGGCATGATTCGAAACCACTACATCGGCAGGACCTTTATTCAGCCGTCCCAGAGCATGCGGGACTTCGGGGTGAAGGTGAAACTGAATCCGGTGAAGGATTTGCTGAAGGGAAAACGGGTATTGATCATGGAGGATTCCATCATTCGCGGTACCACCGCCAAGACCCGGGTGAAAACCCTTCGCGAGATCGGCGCCACAGAGGTCCACATGGTGGTGAGCTGCCCCCCTCACGCCTATCCCTGCTATTACGGCATTGATTTTTCCACCCGGGGCGAATTGATCGCGGCCAGCAAGTCTGTGGAAGAGATTCGGGATTTTGTGGGCCTGGACAGCTTGGGCTACCTCTCCATCGACAATTTGAAAAAGGCCACTGCCATCCCCGATCAAGACCTCTGCTTTGCCTGCTTTAACGGGAAGTACCCGGTTCCCATCGAAAAGGAAACCTCCAAATTCTGTCTTGAGTAAGATTGGATCATATTCTATTTCCCAAGATAGAGATTCTTCAGTCGGTTCAGAAATTCCTGATCCCTCTGCTCAATGGCTTTGTCCAGGTCTTCTTCTGAAAAATCCACCGTATAATCGTAAAATCCCTTGCCGCTTTTGATGCCGTCGTTCCCCTCTGCGACCAGGTCGTCCAGTGCGGCGGGAACCGTGGTTGAGCTTTCAATATTGGGCAACAGGTTGGCACAGACGCTTTGCCAGAGCTTTACGCCCGCCAGATCAATGGTGAGGAGCGGTCCGATGCTGGCCAGGCGGAAGCCCATACTTCCCCGGACGGCCCGATCAATATCCACGGCGCTGGCAACCCCCTTTTTGTAAAGGTTCAGCACTTCGCGAACCATGGCAATCTGGATGCGGTTGACAATGAAACCGGGGATTTCCCAGTTGATCTTGACCGGGGACTTCTTAATTTTTTCCATCAGGCTATAGGCGGTGTCGGCGGTTTCATCGCTGGTGCCTTCGTTTTTCACCACTTCCACTGTCGGGACGATATGAGGGGGGTTAAACCAATGGGTCACCACCAGTCTGGATTTTCTTTTTACTCTTTCCCCAATCTCCTTAAGGGTCAAGGAGGACGTATTGCTGGCGATGATGGCGTTTTCGCTGCAAAAGGATTCGATCTTTTCAAAAAGCCCCTGTTTGAGATTTATATCTTCCGGCGCCGCTTCAACGATGAAATCAGCTTCACAAACCGCCTTTTCAAGATCCGTAGTGGTGGTAAGTTTTCCCAGGCAGGCTTCGATATCTTCTTCCTTGATGAGGTCCGATTTAAAAAAGAGCTCAAGATTTTTTTTGACATGGGCCTTGGCGGTGGCCAGAATGGGCTCCGAGATATCAAAGAGCATCACCGGGTACCCGCCCATGAGAAAACTCTGGGCAATGCCGTGCCCCATGATGCCCGATCCGAGAACCGTAATGTTATTAATCTCTTCAAGTTTCATGTTTTGACTCCTATGTTTTTTCCGCGAGAAATTCATCGCGGATGGTCCGCTTGAGGGTTTTTCCGGCCGCATTTCGAGGGAAATCTTCCAGAATAACGGCTTGGTGAATCCGCTGGAATTTGGCACTCACCCGTTCATTGGTCCAGTGGACCAGTTCTTCGGTGCTGATATTCGCGGTTATGGCCATAGTGACCGCTGCAACAGGGGTTTCACCCCATTTCTCGTCCGGAATGCCGAATACCGCTGCCTCCATGACATCAGGATGTTGAACGATAATCTCCTCGATGTCCCTGGGGTATACATTCACCCCGCCGGATATGATCATGTCTTTCTTACGATCTACCAGATAGAGAAAGCCGTCTTCATCCACGTAACCCATATCCCCCGTATAAAGCCACCCCTCAACAACGGCCTGGCGGGTCAGTCCGGGGCGTTTGTAGTATTCCACCATCTGTATGGGGCCCTTTCCTACGATTTCACCCACAACGCCCGCGGGAACCTGCTTTTTGTCGTCATTCTCGATGCGAATGTCGAAAAAGGCGGTGGGCGCTCCCACGGAGCCGGTTTTGGTTTCGTAATCATTTCTGTCCAGAATGGTCATAAACCCTTCGGTCAGCCCGTAAAGCTCATAGAGCCGGTTGGGAAGGTGTTTAATGAGCTCTTCCTTATGTTCTTTGTGCAGCGGCGCCCCCACCGAGCAGATCATTTCCAGGGAGGAGAGGGCTTCGGCGGAGAAGTTGGCGGAATGAAGCACCCCCACAACCTGGGACGGCACCATCATCACATGGGTCACCTTTTCACGTTGGACGGTTTCGATAAAGGCTTCCGTATCAAATTGAGGATGAAGGATAAAGGTGCTTCCGAGGAACATGGAGGTCAGAAGGGTAATAAACGCACCGTTAAACACCAAAGCCCCTGAGTGGAGCATGACGCTTTCAGGGGTCATGCGGAAAATGGAGGCCGACAGGGTACTGTAGGCGACACGGATTTTGTGATTGATCACAATCCCTTTGGGGTGGCCGGTGGTGCCGCTGCTGTACATGATATTGTAGATATCGTCCTCATGGATCTTGATGCCCTGTGGGTCGGCGTCACTGGCCATCGCCTTGAGCCCGTGATAATCCCGGTATCCCGGCATGCCCCCGCCATCGATCAGCAGAAATCGATCGTCCGGAATTGCAGGTAGATCCTTCCTGATGTTGTCCAGTGTTTCCACCATTGACGAATTGGTGACGACCATTGTGGTGTCGGAATCGTTTAAAAGGGATTTAAGTCCGTCGGTCAGGAGCAACATGCTGTGCGGCACGGCCACGGCGCCGATTTTGGCGGCGGCCCAGTAGACTTCAAGGATCTCCATACAGTTGGGCAGCAGTGTGGAGATCTTGTCTCCTTTTTGAATGCCCATATCCAGCAGGGCGTTTGCCAGCCGGTTGACGTTCTGGTTGTATTCTCCATAGGTCAGGCGACGATCTTCAAAAACCAGCGCCAGTTTGTTGGGCTGATATCGCCCATGGCGGCTTAAAAGACTTCCGATATTCACAATATTTCCTTTACGCGGTTAGTTTGACATGACTCCCGGCAACCATAGGCAAAGTTGGGGGAAAACGATGATGAGAACCACGACCAGCACTTGAATGCCCACAAAAGGGACAACACCCCGATACATCTCGGGGAGATCCAGCCCGACATTTATTCCCTTCAGATAAAATATGGAATAGGCAAAGGGAGGTGTGAGGAACGAAATCTGTAAACTGGTGCAAATGACCAATCCCACCCATAGGGGATTAAAGCCCAGCGTCAAAAGCATGGGGGAGAAAATCGGGACAATAATCATCAGGATCCCGATCCAGTCTATGAACATCCCGAGGAACAGAATGATCACGAGCATGGTGATAAATATCCCCCACGGACCCAGGCCAAAAGACTCCATGGTGTTTGTAATGACCTGACCGCACCCGGCGCTCAGAAAAGCGCCCGTAAACAGGCTGGCCGCTACCGCGATAAAGACGATCATGGATGTTACCCGGATGGTGACAAAGCAATTCTCCTTAAACGTCTGCCAGGTGAGACCCTTATAGACCAGACCCAGGAGTGTGGCCCCAATGGCGCCTACGGCCCCGGCTTCAGTGGGGGATGCAACGCCGAAGAAGATTGAGCCCAGGACCAGAAAAACTAGAAAAAGAGGCGGGATGAGATATTTTAAGCCGTCTATGAGGGATTCCTTCGTAAATACCCCCAGACGCTCCTCAGTGGGCATGGCGGGGCCCATACTGGGATTGATTGCACACCGGATCAGGATATAGACAATGTATAATAACCCCAGCAGCATTCCGGGAACGACGGCCCCGGCGAACATCTGCAGGACAGAGACGCCTGCCATGGGAGCATATAGAATCAGCATAATGGAAGGGGGGATCAGAATCCCAAGGGTGCCTCCTGCGCACACACATCCGCTGGCAAGGGATTTTGAATACCGGGCCTTAAGCATTGAAGGGACCGCCAGCAGTCCAATGGCAGTCTCGGATGCGCCTACCACACCAGTGGTCGCGGCAAAAATCATGGCAAGGAGCACTGTTGCCACAGCCAGCCCTCCGTTCATTCCGCCCATCCATCTGTGTAAGATCCGAAATGCCTTCTCTGCCACCCCCGAGGCTTGCATCATGTTGCCCATGAAAATGAAAAGGGGAACCGCTGCCAGGATGTAGGCTGAAAGAATGCCGTCCATAACCCGCGGGGCGATCATGTACATAAACCCCGGTCCTGACGTCAGAAGACCGAAAAAAACCCCTACAGTGCCCACGCCAAAAGCCAGTGGAAAGCCGGCCAACAATACCAGGAGGCTCAATATCATCAATATGGTCGTCAGCTCAGGACTCATGGGGCTCTCCTTTTATGGCGACTGTGAGCGCTCTGAGAAATTCCGCGATTCCCTGGAGGTAAAAAAGGAAAATGCCAAAAAGAATGGCTAGTTTAAACGGGGCTAAAGAGGGTCGCCAGACACTCGCATGGCTGGTCTCTCCATGCGTCAGTGCCCAGAAGGCATTTTCGCCGCACTTATAAAAGAGAATCGAAAAGAAAGGGAAGAAGAGAAAGATGTAACAGATCACATCCATCCTGGCCTGCCCTCGCGGTGAAAGCTTGCTATAGAGTAGATCCATTCGCACGTGCCCTTTGCGGTAATGGCAGTAGGCGGCGCCGAGCATTGTGTAGCTGCCATAGAGCATATACGTCAGGTCGTAGGGCCAGAAATTGGCTTTGGCGAACAGGTATCGCACCGTGATATCATAACCGATGGCAAGGGTGAGAATCACCACGAGGAAGCTGGCACACTTCCCGGTCCACTCACTGGCACGATCGATGATGCGGAGGAACTTCTCCATGCGAATACACCTCGTCTCTCAGGCCCTCTCAAGTGAAATTGTACGCAAAATACCGACAGTACAATCCCGCTGGAAAAGACCTCATACGAAATAGATTAAGGGATTGAGAAATCCGGAAATTTTCCCAACCCCTCAAGTCCGGTTTATAAAGGCAAGGGGCATTACACCGGTAATATTTCCAGGGTAATGCCCCCTGTTTAGTTCAAGTTAACTGTTTTACGCCGTTTCCCTGAATTTAATGGGGGAGACTGTAGAGCTTATGATACGGATACCATTGTTCACTGAATTTCTGGATGGAATTCCATACTTTGGCAAAATTCTTATCCTTGGACGCGCGCTTATCCAGGTATTCTGTGGCCCATTTCTGCATGGTGGTTACGGTTTCCGGGTCCATGGTCACCCAGGTAATCCCTTTTCCCTGCAAAAACTTGATTGCCTCGATATTTTTCTGTTCCATCCAGAGCCACTCATCCAACCTGCTCTGGTTTACAGCCGCCTTGAGCGCGGCCTTCAGATCATCAGGCAGGGCTGCATAGGCATCTTTGTTGATGAGAAGTTCTGTCTGGGAGGCAGGCTGATGAATACCCGGGAGCATCACATATTTACAGACTTCCCAGATGCCCAAGGTCTTGTCAAAAGCAGGGATGGAGTATTCTGCCGCATCCAGGACCCCTCTTTGCAGGTTCGGCATAATTTCCCCCCCGGGGCAGAAGATTACTGAAAATCCGTGTTCCTGAAGGACGTCGCCCATCAAAGGCATCATACGCATCTTCAGTCCCTTGAAATCTTCCAGTTTTCGGACGGGCTTTTTTGCCCACATAAAATTCTCCATGGAAATGGGAGCTGCGGGCAATACCTTTACGTTAAAGCCGTAATCGTCATAGATTTCCTGCCACAATTCTGCGCCACCGCCCTCGTTAAGCCACATCTGCATGCCGAGGGTATTCAGTCCTCCGGGGGAGGCAGTGAAAAGGGGCGAAACGGGGATCTTGCCGACCCACATGGCCGAATAGCTGTATTGGGCCTGGTATGCCCCTTGACTGACAGCTTTTATCCCCTCGAAAGGAGGCACCAGAGCGCCGGCAGGATGAACCTCAAAGACCAGCCGTCCACCGGTCGCCTTTTTGACCTTTTCAGCCATACGTACTAATGTGTCGTGGTATAACATGCCGGCCGGCACAAACCCCTGAACTTTCCATTTAATGACCTTTTCTTTGGCCATACAAGGAGTGGCCAGAAACATCAACGCAGCCATAACCAACAGTGCTTTAATCCAGAATTTTTTCATAAGAACGAACCTCCTCAGTTGATTGTTTGTTGGATCTGATATCCTTCTCCAAAATGACCGATGAAAAGCATCACCTCCCTTCACCATTATGAAAATGAACCGATTCGCTGCTTATAAGAAAGCGCGAAATATAAGTTCTGTTCCGACAGGTCTTAGGAATACTAATCCCGGGCCTTATTGTCAAACAGCGATTTCCATAAATTTACGGTTAATCACTCTTTGGGTTCCTGATGCGGCTCCCCCTCATTTGGTGGGTTTTTTAACAATGGCATACCCCTCTTTTTCAAGGCTCTTTGCCAACGCTTTAACCAGCAGGGGTTTCAGGAAATTGATCCATTCCTCAGCTACCACCATGCCCTCTTTTGCGATCCCGGGTCTGAGTGCGGTCACCTTTTTCCCCAGGGGAGTTTCATAAAATTGGATCAGGGTCTGGATTTCACCCCGGGTGTAATGTTTGTCGTAGAGCGGGATGACCCTGTCCATAAGGCCTCCTTTGGCTGAGATCTGTCGTTTTACCAGGGACAGGGTAGTGCCTTTAAGGATGGCAAAGACCGTCTCCGAAACGGCCTGGTTGTTCTGGGCTGTTGCCTCTTTGAGAATGGGGAAAAAGCGTTCAAGCGTGTTTTCGGCTGTCAACATGACCACTTCTTCCAGTCTGATCAAGTCGAGCAGCTTTTTGATAGCCTGAATTTTTGATGGATCGATGGGCTTAACTTCCGCTTTTGCAGGGCCGGCAGCGAAAAGGAGGAATATCATAACGCAACTGATGGTCCATAATGTGGTTCGATTTCTTTTCATGTCAATATGCACCTCATGATGGATATGTTAGGATACTTCGATAAAAAGGTTTTGGTTGTTGACCTGCTAAACTTTATTGGGTTTGGCTTGGTTTGTGGAACTGAAATACAATTCCACCGAAACACATACGGAAGATCAGAATAATGGTTGTATCGAAGACAATAGTCAAGGATATTTACCGCATTTGAAGCGACTGGATTTGAGTTTATGAAGTGAGTTGAAGAGGGCCCTGGCAAAACGATTCAACAGTACACCGGTGCAGAATCGTGTGGATTATGTTAGGCTATCCTTCCATCAGGAATTTTCAAAATATTCGGGTATAAAAAGCAGGACTCCAATGATCTGCAAACTGGTGGCAAGTGGTGACCCCACACTGGAAGCTCAGCCTTTCAATTCTTTTGTGATGGTTTCATCATCTTGACCTACAAATCCGGTTTCTTCTATAGTCGACCTTTAAAAAAAGCAAAGTCTTATCTCTCATCTAAAATTTGTATGGAAAAGAAAATCATCAGTCTCATCGAGAAAAAAGGGCCGCTTACCGGTGCGGAGATATGGGAGATTATGGGCGGTGATGGCCTGATCCTGTGGCGAACGTGCAAGCTTTCCCAGGGCCTTACCATACGAACCGCCGGGACTCACTATCTCCGCCTGGACCGCAGGCTTAAGGGTTTTGCGCGTCTTTCCCCCTCCATATTCAGGGAGTTTTTGACTTACTCTATAGTCGGTCTTTCCGGGGATGTAAATGCATTGGAGAAAAGGGTCCGGAGCGTGGCTTCCCATATTGAGGAAGTCAGCAGAGGCAAGCTCGAATTGGCGTTCAGCGTCGTTTCAGGCCTCTCGAGCAGGCTTGAGACGGAACGACCCCTGAATGATGATGCCTGTTTTATCATCGCGGGAGATATTGTCTATAACATGGCCCATGATGTGCCCCGGCCGGAGAGAAGTACCGGAAAATTAGTTAACGGGTCGGACATGGATATCGTCGTAATCATGAATGATGAGTGTGGCGAGGATTTGATCAGAAGATTGGACAATGCCATTTACCAGGAAAAATACAGGCTTCTGATTGCCCCGCACTTGCGGGAAGAGATCGACTATATTGTGAAGGATCTGGCGCGTGTCCGGGAACAGGTCCGGTTTGACTCTTTCAAGCATATTCTCGCATGTAAGATCCTTCAGGAAGGGACGTTACTCTACGGCAATGAAGACATATTTCATACGGTCAAGGCAATGTTGCGGGATACGGGTGTGACCGCGAAATTAGAGGACCTGGAAAGGCGGGCAAAGGCATTCCGGAAGGACGCTGAGGAATACCTCCTTCGCGAAGACCCTGACGAAATAAAAAAAGAGAGTCTGTACCTGTTATATCCTTCGGATGAATCAGAGGAATTTGAGTAGGTCCAGTTTTCTTACCTTTTTTCCCCAAAGCAGGGCAATAAATTCCAGATATGTTCCGTGACTTTATCGACAATGCCTTGCAACCAGAGGGTCCCGGCTAACGCTGCGTCTTCATGGAGACCTCTGATAATATCCACGTAGTTGTCGCCTTTTGCACGGCTCGCTTTTTCAAGAATGCTCAAAAACCGGTCTTTTTGAGAAGAATCGCCCTCCCAGGCCAGGCTGTCTTTAAATGCCTGCTCCAGCTCGGGCCACTTTTCAGTGAATTCCTGCTTTCTTTGAATCAGGGCTTTATTCGTATTGCCCTTCGTGATCTCTTTATGTATCTCAATGGATCGGGGCATTCGGCTTGCCACGGCCCCTAACCTTTTAAGCCTCTCCTGAATGGCCTTGTCCAGTTTTTCCAGGGCCCCCTCTAACAGGGCCTTATCCATAGGTCCGTGGTTCATCAATTCAGATCTGACGTCCAAGTACCACCTTCGAAGCGCAACGAGGTTTGCAATGTAACCGGTATTAAGGTCGATAATCCGCTTGATATTGTTGTACAAACCCGGATGAAAGGGCCAGGATTTTTTCAAAGTTGGACTCCCTAAAAGAATCGTGATCGTGTTTTCTTTCAGGATATCTTTACGAACGATGGTACCTGCGGCAACCACATTGCCGAAATCTATCCTGACAGGGCCTACAATTCCGCCCTGCCCGCCTAAGAATATAGGCCGCTGGTTAATCATTACCCCCCTTGGAACATCTCCCATAAGTGAGGGCGTGGCCTTGTCCTGGTTTGGGGTGTAATTAAAGTGGATGTAAGAACTCCCCACCTCGCTGTGATTCTTTTCGTCGGTTCCCCCGGCCATAAGACAATCACAAAAGTTGATGAGACTTCCCAGGGTCACAAAGGGTAGCAGGATTGTCTGTTTCAACCCCACCGTGTGGGCTCCCTTTGCCCCTTCCTCAAGAAGGCATGCCTCCCTGATCTGGGCACCCGAGCCCATACCGGATCCTTCCAGGAAGCAGGCTTCGTAAAAAAATCCGCCCTTCAGCTTGACATTCTTACCCAACTGGCAGTTGTGGACAGTTACCGGCGCCTCGTATCCAAGCTCCACGCCAGACATGATAAGGGTTTTTGGCCCAAGGATTTTGCACCCGGAATAAATGGTAACATGGTCACCGGAAACCCTTTCCGGGTTAATATCGGGACCGATCTCCACGCTTTCAGGGCAGGGGATGCGGACTCCCTTATCCAACAACTGGTTCAGGATGCTTTTGCTTTCTGAGTTTTTTGTCATTTTATTACCTCAATCTAATGTATCGCCTCAACATGATGAAGCTTGCGTATCTTAATAAAAACGCTCAGACATATTGTCAAGACAGTTCAATGTCCCGGTGGGTTAAAGTCACTTCCCCGTTGACGTCTCTTAAACGTGACCAAAGTTCTTCAGCTATGGCTACCGAGCGGTGTTTTCCTCCTGTGCATCCCACTGCAACTGTCAAATATGATTTACCCTCTTTTTTATAAAGAGGGAGTAAATATTCAAGGAGGGAAAAATACTTTTCAAAGAATTCCTGAGTTTCGGGCCATTCTTTAACAAATTTTTTGACCTTCTCATCCTTGCCGTCCAGACTTTTCAGCTCAGGTATGAAGTAGGGGTTCGGGATGAACCGGACATCAATGAGCAGGTCCGTTTCAAGGGGGATACCGTACTTAAAACCAAAGGAAAAAACCGAGATCCGCATCCTTTCTGTTCTGATGCCCCGGTTTGCTTGTTGAATTGCAAGGTCTTTGAGTTGGTGTACCGTCAAATTGGATGTATCAATGACCCTGTCTGCGATTTCTTTTATGCCTGTAAGTTGCTTCTTTTCAAACCGAATACTGTCTATGAGACCGCCGGCTTCGGACAAGGGGTGCTGCCTTCGGGTCTCACTGTAGCGCTTCAAAAGAATTTCTTCAGATGCCTCCAAAAAAAGGATCTCCATGTGGTAACCCTCTTCTCGCAGTCGGTCAAAAATCTCCTGATATTTTAAGAGAAATTGCTTTTGTCTGAGATCCATGCCAAATGCGAGTTTCTGGACCTCCGAAACACCCCTTGAATGGAGTGTCAGAAACTTCGGCAACAACGAGATCGGCATGTTGTCCACACAGAAATAGCCCACGTCTTCCAGGGCATCAATGGCCACGCTCTTTCCGGAACCTGACAGGCCCGTAATGATTATGATGTTGAAGTCTTTCATTTTATTAATATTTCTCCCGGAACAGAATGCGCTGTATCAGCGATGCCAGATTCTTCGAGTTATGCCGTAAAATGCCGCCGGATACGTCTAATATGTCGGCCCCATGCACCGTGCGATTTTCCCACCAATCATCACTCTCATCAATGGTGACAAATTCCGATTTTTGTTCTGCATATTTCTCCAGGAGTTTTTCGTCCGGTTTTCTTGTATTATATATGATCCCGTCAAAACGTCGCTGAGTGGCATCCTCAATCGTTTTTACGAAATCTCGTGCCTTAAATTGATGGGTTTCTCCGAATTTGGTCATGATATTGACAACATACGATATGTCAGCGCTCGTCCTTTGAAGCGCCTCTTTGACGCCCGGCACAATGATGTTCGGAATAATGCTCGTAAACAGGTCTCCCGGCCCTATAATGATGTGGTGCGCACTTTCGATTGCTTCGATGACCGGGGGATAAACAGAAATGGAATCACCGTAGTGCGGGACCAGGAATACGTTCAGGATTTTCTCCCTGTGGGTGCCTTGCGGTATGTCAATGGCTGTTTGTCCATAGATGCGGCTCCCGTCGGTCAATTCGGCTACAAGGGTTACCCTGTCAGTGGTAACAGGAAGAATAGTACTCCGGACATCAAGTATTTCGGCAAGGGCCTGTATGCCCGAGGGAAAGCTGCCCCCCGTATATTGCGAAAGCATTGAAAGAAGCATGTTGCCTGCATTGTGTCCCCTTAAATGCCTGTTTTTCATAAACCTTGTCAAAAGGATTTTACGGGCAATATCGCGATGCGGCGAAAGGGCGAGAATGCATTTCAGCACGTCACCAGGCGGCAAAATCCCAAGTTCATCGCGCAACCTGCCGGTACTTCCCCCACTGTCCGCCATTGAGACTACAGCGGAGATATCAGTCTCATTCAAGTCTCTCAGTCCGGAGAGTACGGAAAACTGCCCGCTTCCCCCACCTATTGTTACGAGTTTTTTTCTTTCTTTTTTCATGCTTGATCCGTGCCCTTGCCCTTGTGTCATTTTTTTTGTGCTGTTTTGCCATAACCATTAACCGCACGGCCCACAATAATATTGTCAGGAAGTCCAGTTTGGGTCAAGGAAATTCAAAAAAGCAAAGATTGCCTCAGAATTTTAATTGCTGATTGCAAAGCTGATTACTTGACAAAGTGTCTGCTAACCCTTATAAAAAATTCGGAATTTTAATCATAATCTAAGGAGGAGAACCTATGGGCAGGCTATTCGGGACCGACGGAATCAGGGGAGAAGCCAACCGTCATCCCATGGACGCTGCAATCGCTTTTCGTGTTGGGCAGGCTGTGGCCAAATTTTTTAAAAAAGAAGAACACCGGACCAAGGTAGTCATAGGCAAAGACACCCGCATTTCCGGGTATATGCTTGAAAGCGCGTTAGAGGCAGGCATCAGTTCAATGGGGGGTGTCTCTTATCTGGTCCGTGTTTTGCCCACTCCGGGTATCGCCTTTATCTCGCATAGCATGCGCGCCGATGCCGGCATCGTGATTTCGGCCTCGCACAACCCTTATCAGGACAACGGCATCAAGATCTTTTCCGGCGACGGGTTCAAACTGTCGGACGAACAGGAGGACATCATCGAAGAACTCATGCTCGGGGGTAAATTGCCCGGGATGGTTCCTCCCCCCAATGAGATGGGCCGCTCGTACCGAATGGAGGATGCACCCGGTCGGTACATAGTCTTTTTGAAAAATTCATTCCCGCGGGATTTGTCAATGGAAGGGATGAAGATTGTCCTTGACACGGCCAACGGAGCAACCTACAGGGTAGCCCCCGCCGCATTCGAGGAGTTAGGGGCCGACCTTGAGGTCATTCATAATAATCCCAACGGTCTCAACATCAACGACAATTGCGGCTCCCAATACACACAGGACCTGGAAAAACGCGTGTTGGAGACAGGCGCTGCTCTTGGGCTGGCCTTTGACGGCGACGGTGACCGTCTGATCGCCGTGGACGAAAAGGGACGGACCATAACCGGGGATCAAATCCTGATAATTTGCGCCAGGATGCTCAAAGAACAAGGAAAACTGAAAAACGATCTGTTGGTCAGCACCGTGATGAGCAATCTCGGCCTGAGCATCGCCTGCAGGAAATACGGTTTTAAACACCATGCCTCCAAGGTGGGTGACCGCTATGTCCTTGAGGATATGCAACGTCTTGGCGCCGTGATAGGCGGCGAAGAATCCGGACATCTGATTTTCCTCAACCACCATACTACCGGCGATGGCATTATCGCCGCATTGCAATTGATTGCTGCGATGACTAGGGAAAATAAAACGCTTTCCGAACTTGCAAACATGATGGATATCTTCCCGCAAAAGCTTATCAACGTGGAGGTCAAAAGCAAACCGGATATTTCCACGGTGCCGAAGGTGGTTGAGGCAATCAAACAGGTGGAAGCGGAATTAGGAGATCAGGGCCGCGTACTGGTGCGGTATTCAGGGACACAGAACGCCTGCCGGGTGATGGTAGAAGGGCCGAGCGATGACGTGACCGAAAAGTACTGTGGGCAGATTGCCGACGTGGTAAGAGACGCGCTCGGGTGATTTTAGGGCCCCTTCGTGGGGCACATATTGTGGGGGACAGGGTCCCCATCCTGGGGTCTTTATTGTACTTTGTTGCAGGCCCAGCTAACCGGTTCAGCCGCACAGGTCGAAAAATTTTCAACCTCACGGAACAGGAAAGACAAACCATAAAGTTTTATAGGGAGGTTACGAATGCCATTCAAGGTTGTGGTTACGCGTAATTTTAGTCATATGAGTGAAGTAGCGGCTGGAATAGTCAAAAAGAATATCGCCCAGACACTGCGCAAACATCAGGAGTTTGTTTTGGGGTTGGCAACGGGAAGTTCTCCCACAGGACTTTACAAGCACCTTGCAAAAGCGGCCAATTCCGGTGAATTTGACAGCGGACGGATCCGGAGTTTCAATCTTGATGAATATGTGGGCCTCCCCGGGGAAAACTCCCAGCAACGCGCGATGCATCCGGAGAGTTACTGCTACTTTATGATCCAGGAGTTTTTTGGTCTTCTTAAAAAGAAATTCATAGAAACCGATGTGCCATACGGTTCTTTGATCGATCAAAAACAATTGATACGCGAACTTAAAGGGCACCCAGAGGATTGGAAAGAAGCTGGTACAGATGCAGGCAGGTCGATTGTTATCAAGGCAAAACCGGCTTCCGAGTATCTGGCGTGGATTCGCAATACTGTTTTGAATGGGTATGCGCGGAAGATCAAAAAGGCGGGCGGGATTGATGTTCAGATCATCGGCGTAGGCGGGCGGGGACACGTGGCCTTCCATGAGTCGGGAATCCCTTTCAAGGCAGGCAAGGTCATGTTAGTGAAGCTGGACAATAACACGGTAGCCAACGCCGTGGCCGATGGACATTTTTCCTCCGATAGAGAATGCCCGCTCTATGCCGTCAGCATGGGCGCCTCACTGGTCTATGAGGCAAAAACAGTCGTGCTGCTGGCTTCCGGAAAACGTAAGGTCAAATCAGTGGCCGAATCCCTGTTAGGCGACATAACACCGGATGTGCCCATATCCTATGGCCGGAAATATGCAAAAGAAGGCGGTAATATGTTTTATGTGGTGGACAAGACCGTTGGTCAGCCACTCATTTCCGAGAAGAATAGACTGAAACAGAGGGGGATAAAAATTCAAAGTCTGCTGTGATTACTTCTGCCCATCATGCCATCAGAAACGGGTGGTGGAGTTCGGCGAAGGGCTTTGTGAAGAAATCCTCAAGCAACGAAATGCTGACACAAGCCTTATGCTCAATCGTGGTCGGCCCTCCTCTTTTTCGAGACACAACAACCTTTCTTTGAATACTTCCTGGCAGTTGTTCCTCACTGTTTCAGGTTTTGGCTAATATCTTACCTTGTCGAGCCCTTTCAGGTTCAATATGGTTCGCGCCTCATCAGGGGTAGCCGGTTCAAGACCCAGCTCTCTGCCGATTCGAATGATCTTTTCCACCTGTTCTCCGTTGCTTTTGGCTTTGATCCCCTTTTCCAGATAAAGGTTGTCCTCCAGGCCCACACGGGTATTGCCGCCCATGAGCAGCGCCAGATTACACATGCGAAACTGCTCGCGGCCGGCCGCGCAAACCGACCAGACGAACGCGTCCCCAAACATTTCTTTCGCGGTGTTCAACATGAACATCAGGTTGCTGACTGTCGCCGGTATCCCTCCCAGAATCCCCAGCACAAACTGCAGGTAAAGGGGCTTTTGGATGTGACCTTTTTCCACTAGAAACGCCAGGTTATTGAGCATCCCCACATCATAGACCTCGAACTCCGGTTTGGTCCCTTCTTCCCTGAAATGCCCACTGAATTGTTTCAGGGTCTTAAAGGTATTGGGGAAAATAAAATCCTCGGTCATGGCCAGGTATTCAGGTTCCCAATCATGTTTGAATTCCTTGTATTTTTCCAATACCGGAAAAATGGCGAAATTCATGGAGCCGGCATTTAGGGATGCCAGCTCGGGACTGAATTGTTTCACCACCGCCACCCGCTGCTCGGCGGTTTGTCCCAGGGCACCGCCCGTGGTGGTGCAAATCACGGCGCTGGATCTGGTTTTTATTCTGGGGAGCAGCTCTCCAAATATTTCCGGTGTTCCAAAAGGTTTCCCTTCTTCAGGGTCCCGCGTATGGATGTGAACGACTGCAGCGCCGGCATCGCTGGCCCGCCCTGCTTCCTCAACGATTTCGTCGGAAGTGATGGGCAGATACGGCGACATGGTCGGGGTATGGATTGCGCCGGTAATAGCGGCGGTTACAATAAACTTGTCTTTCATTTTCATATGCTCCTTTGATTTTTCAAAAATGGATACCAATTTTCAACCATTGTGATACAGTGAGACGCATAAAGTAAAATAGAAAGGGAGGAAAAATCAATGAAAAAGGTAGCAATTATAGGTTGTGGTTCGTATATGGACAGCGGATATGGGTGTCCCGGGGAATGGCGTTGCCTGAAGGCGGCTGCGCTGGGTGAAGGCCAGTTTGATGAGCCCTCCCAGGTGACGGCTTACGTAAAATGCGAATGCCCGGGACGGACCCTTGCACCCAACATGGGGATGGCCATGAAGCTCTCTGAAGTCAAACCCGATGTGATCCATCTGAGTTCCTGTCTTGCCAATGCCAAACCGGGGTGTCCTTATGGTACAGCCGAAGAATTTGCGCAGCTCCTTGAAAACAAAACAGGGATCAAGGTGATTTCCGGAACCCATGACTATCATTAGGTCTTTTAAACAGTAGGGGCAGGCCTTGTGCCTGCCTTGTTTCCTATTTCTCTTTCCAAACCGGTTTTCTTTTCTCCAGGAATGCGTTGATGCCTTCCGTCGCATCTTCGGTTACACACAAGGCTGCAAACATTTCATTGGAGTATTCCACCGCTTTTCCAAACTCCATGTCGGCCATACCATAAAAAGCTTCTTTTCCCATTTGAAGGGCCAGAGGGCTTTTTTGGGCCAGTTTATCGGCCAGTGCCATGGTGGCGGATTCCAGATCACCGGGCGGTACCACCTGATTGACCAGACCCCATCGCTCCGCGGTTTCAGCGTCAATCATATCCCCGTTAAACAGCATCTCGAAGCATCGCTTTTTGCCGATGTGCCGGGTCAGCGGAACAGCCGGACCCATGCAGAAAAGACCCACATTGATGGCTGTAGTGCCGATCTTTGTGCCCTCGGCTACCACGGCCAGATCGGCAGCGGCCATAAGACCGGCCCCGTTGGCCACCGCAAACCCGTGGACGGAGGCAATCACCGGCTTTTTCATCTTGCCGATCACATGGTTCATCTGTTCCATGATGCCGACCCACTCCCGGTATTCCTTCTGGGATTTTCCGAAGAACTCGGATACATCAATCCCCACACTGAACGCTTTGCCGGCGCCTTTGACCACCACCACCCGAATATCAGGATCGTTATCCAGTTGAATCAACGCCTGGTTCAATTCCTTTGCCATTTCCGTGCTGAATGTGTTCATGGCCTCCGGACGATTGAGGGTAATCACCCCCACGTGTTTTTTCTGGTCCACCAGCACCGTATTGTAAGCCATTTTGAACCTCCTCGATAAAATACGCCTCTTTTTGTACAAAACACCATCTTGCGACCCGATTCAAGTCTACTTTTCTACTTCCATCTTTCGAGAAAGTCCAGCTTCTTCCACCCCATGGAAAAAAGCGTTGTATTTAAAGCTGTTTTGGGATAACCTTGGCATGTGTTTTAAACTGCTTTCGGGCATGAGATGAAACCCGGTGAGTTGGGGTTGAACCGGGCGTCATGTTATCAGATGAGGGGAGGAAACCAATTGGATACAGCGGTTCAAGGGATTGAAGATTTGACCGAATTTGCCATACAAACCATCCAGGAAACCGGAAAGGCGGCACTTTCCTACTACGGAAAGGCCAGACCCGGAGAAAGATTCGATGAGGAGTTGGTCACGAAAGCGGAACTTCATTTGACTGAGCTTTTCCAGGACCGCCTCAGCGACCGTTTTCCCGAGCACCAGCTCTTTGCAAACAACCAGGAAGATTTTGGTTACTCCCACGAAGACAAGCGGTACTTATGGGTTTTCGATCCCTTAGATGGTGTGGCCAATTTCCAGGGGGGCATTCCGCTATGGGGGATGTCACTGGCGTTGTTGGAGAACTCATGGCCTGTTTTCGGCACATTTCATATGCCCGCAACCGGAGACCTGTTCCATGCCCGTGCCGGTGAGACGGCATTCTGGGGAGAGCAAAAAATTCATGCGGCGCCACCTTCAGAAATCAATGACGAAAGTGTTTTGCTGACTTATGCGCGATTTAACCATCATTATCACCCCTCTTTTGCAGGCAAAATCCGCAGTTTCGGTTGTACCTCCGCCCATATGTGCTATGTTGCCGCTGGTCGAGCCGAGGCGGCCATCATTGCCCGTGAGACCTTTCAGGACCTGGCTGCTGCCCGGGTGATTGTCGAGGCCGCCGGCCTGAAGATCTGCAAAATGGACGGATCAGGATTTTTCCTCAATGAATACATGCACGGGAAAAAGATTGAAGAACACCTCCTGGTGGTGTCATCCGAAAGCCGGACCCGCATCCATGATTGTCTGAAACCAATCAATTAATAAGGCCCCGCTTCGAATTCATTCAATAAAAATTTGATAAAAGCATTACTGCGATTATATTTACCAAGGTTGGGCACCTGTCGCCTTACCCGGAGGGGTCCTGTGCGGGGACGGCCCATAACTGAGAGAATTTGAAAACCCTTTACCAGAAAACCACCAACAATGGACAGCCGATGAAGAAAACGATTAAAATGAGAGAAATGCTGGACAATCAGAAAGGAACCATTAAACGGGTTTCTGCAACCGGGGATATGGGTCGACGTATCAGGGAGATGGGCCTGGTTCCCGAGACCCCCATTCAAATTCGAGGACGGGCACCCCTGAAAGACCCCGTGGCCATTAAAATAAGAGACTACGTATTAACGCTCAGGAACAATGAAGCCAGCAGCATTCTTGTGGAAGTGGAAGAGGACCCGTCAATCTAGGGCCTCGACAAGAAATAATAACACATCTTGCTTGTCTTTTGGCCCGTCTACTGCGTTACATCCACAGGCACATATCCACTAATATGCACCGGTGGATGTGCCTTGTATACGAACCAAAATCCGGCGCAATCTTGCGCAATTATTTATTGTCGAGGCCCTTAAAGCGTTAAACCCATGAAACAGAAAATCACTATCGCTCTTTCGGGAAACCCCAATGCCGGAAAAACAACGGTGTTTAACGCCATTACCGGCGCGAGGCAGCACATTGCCAACTATCCCGGCGTAACGGTTGAAAAAAAGTACGGAACCATTCACCATCAGGGCTATGAAATAGAGGTGGTGGATCTGCCGGGAACCTATTCCCTGACGGCGTACTCCATGGAAGAGATTGTGGCCAGGGACTTCGTGATCAACGAAAAGCCGAGATTGGTGGTGGATATTGTTGATGCGTCCAACCTGGATCGCCATCTTTACCTGGCTGTGCAATTCAAGGAATTGGGAGTTCCTTTGGTATTGGCCCTTAACATGGTGGATGTGGCCGAAAGCCGCGGTATCAAAGTGGATCATCGGAAATTATCCGCCCAGTTCGGGGTGCCGGTGGTCCCCATGGTCGCCCGAACCGGTAAGGGCATCACAGACCTCCTGGATAAAGTGGTGGAGGAGGCTTCTAAAAACCCCGAGTGGGTGAATGCACCCATGAGCTACGGCATAGATATCGACTCGGGACTTGATCAAATTTCAGCCATCCTCGAAAAATCGAGGATTTTCGACAAAAAATATCCGGCCCGATGGCGCGCCCTCAAATGCCTGGAAGGGGACAGTCAGATCACGGGGTTACTGAAAAGAGACCCGGATCTGGGAAAGTCCATCACAGATATTTGCGAGGATATTTGTAAGCATACCATGGATACCCTGGAGGAAGAACCGGAAGCCATCATCGCGGATCATCGATACGGTTATATCGCCGGTATTACCAAAAAAGTCGTTAAACGAAAAATTGAACTGCGCCTTAACTTTTCCGACAAAGCGGACAAGATCCTCACCAACCGGATCCTCGGTCCCATCATCATGGGATTTATTCTCTATGGCATCTACTCCTTTACATTCTGGGCCAGTGAATTGCCGCTGCTCTGGTTTGAAATGTTCTTTGATGTGCTCAAGAACCTGGTAACAGCCGTTGTTCCTTCCGGGATTCTCCAGTCATTGATTGTGTCAGGCGTCATTGACGGTGTCGGAGGGGTGCTGGGGTTCGTGCCCCTGATCATGTTCATGTTCTTTGCCATTGCCATCATGGAGGATTCCGGGTATATGGCCCGGGTCGCCTACATGCTGGACCGGGTGTTGCGATGGTTCGGGCTTCACGGAAATTCCGTCATGGCCTTGGTGGTGAGTGGCGGTATATCCGGTGGGTGCGCGGTTCCGGGGGTGATGGCCACAAGGATATTGAGGGACCCAAAGGAACGGATTGCCACGCTTCTCGTGGTGCCGTTCATGAATTGCGGGGCCAAGCTGCCGGTTTACGCCATGCTCATCGGGGCCTTTTTTACAAAGGACAAGGCCCGTATGTTGTTTATCTTGACCCTTATTTCATGGGGGTTTGCACTGTTTGCCGCCAAGTTTTTGAGAGCCACGGTCCTTAAAGGTCCCACCACCCCCTTTGTGATGGAACTGCCACCCTACCGGGCGCCCACCCTTCGTGGGTTGCTGATTCACACATGGGAGAGAACATGGCAGTACATCAAGAAAGCCGGTACCATTATTTTGGCGTTTTCCGTTATCATCTGGGCCATGATGACCTTTCCGAGACTTTCTGAAGAGCGGATCCAGGTTTTTGATCAAAACCGGGAAGAAGTCGCCATCGCCTTTCTGAATCAACAGTCCACCCCACGGTGGATTAAGGATAAAGGGGAATTAAAGGTGCTGAACCAGCTCTACCATGGCCTTGGTGGGGATGAAAATATGGCGCCAAAGGCCCAACATAATGAAACCCTTTTGGAAGTGGCACGGGCGGCTATTTGGCTTGAAAGGGAAAACGTTGAAACGGCGCCCTCTGAATTTGATGAGAAATTCCTTGAAGCGGGGGTCCGGTTCCTGAAATATCATCAGGAGACGACGAATATAGACGCCCTGCAGCAACAAACGGCCCTCAAAAGAACCATCGCAGGTTGGATGGGTACAAAGCTGGAGTACATTACCCGCCCTTTGGGTTTTGAATACCGAACAAACATTGCCCTGGTGGGCGGTTTCGCTGCCAAGGAAGTGGTCATCTCCACCCTTGGCACGGCCTATTCCCTGAGCGATGTGGATGCGGATGAAGCTGATTCTCTGTCTGAAAAATTAAAAAAGGACCCGGCCTGGAACCCACTTCAGGCGTTTACATTGATTATTTTTATTATGCTTTACGTCCCCTGTGTGGCAACAGTGGTGAGCATCCGAAAAGAAAGTTCCTGGAAATGGGCCGCTTTTTCCATTTTCTTTAATCTGCTGGTCGCTTACGGGGTGTCGCTCATAATCCGCCAAGGCGGGGTATTTTTAGGTTTGGGCGGATAATTTTCAGTTTCCGGTACGGAACAATCAGCGCAAAAACTGTCTGGTGAAAATGAAACGGAGTCAGTAAACATGGAAAAAATGCCGATCACAAAAGATGGGCTGGAAAAGCTGAGGGCAGAGCTGCTCTATCTGAAGAAAACAGAAAAACCCAACAACATCAAGGCGATCGCAGAGGCTCGCGCCCATGGAGACCTCAGCGAAAACGCCGAGTATCATGCTGCCAAGGAAAAGCAGGGGTTTATCGCCGGCAAAATCAACGAACTGGAGACCGCCATCGGTCAGGCGGAAGTCATTGATGTTAATGAAGGCCCCACGGATCGCGTGGTGTTCGGCCGGACCGTTTTGTTGTACGATGTTCAGACCGATAAGGAAATCACCTATCAGCTTGTGGGTCCCTATGAATCGGATCCCGAAAATGGTCGCATTTCCATAAAGAGTCCACTGGGGCAAGGCCTCATCGGCAGGGAGATCGGTGATGAATTCAAAATTAAAATACCCCGGGGTGTTCAGGAATTTGAAGTGTTGGAAATCAAGTGAGGTACCTATATGGAAAGAATAGAAAAATTGTGCGCCGTCACCATACGCCTGAAAGTGCAGGCTCAACTACCCGAGGGAGAGGTTCAGGATCCCGTACAGCAGGAATTTGAGTTTATTTACGGTGTGGAGCACCAGGTCCCCACCCTTGAAAAGGCATTGGAGGGGGCCACGGCAGGCCATCAATTCAGTCTGGTGATCCTTCCCGGTGAACTTTATGACGCACATGACCCTGATCTTATCAGGGAAATTCCCAAAGAAGGCCTGCTTAAGCAACGGGTTCGGGAAGGTCAATATTATCGTCAGATGAAAATGAGTTCCCTGGTGCAATTTAAAGTGCTTGAAATTAAAGATGATACGGTCCTTGTTGATTTCAACAAGCCCATGGCCGGCATATCCGCTCTCATGGAAGGGGAAGTGCTGGCGGTTCGACAGGTCTCTGATGAGGAAATCTCAAAGGCCGAGGAAACCCAGCGCAAAAGGGAGATCGGATGCGGATGAAAGATTCGGTCTGCAGAATTTTTATTCATGGACTGGAAAGCAGCAATAAAGGGACGAAGTCTGTTTTTTTTCGCGAAAAGTTTCCGGATATGATCATCCCCACATTTGTGGGATCCCTTCCCGAACGGCTCTCAAAGCTCGATGGATTTCTTTTGGGAAAATCGGATATCAGGATTGTAGGGTCCAGTTTCGGCGGACTCATGGGCGCCCTTTTTGCCATGGAAAACGAAGCCAGGGTCAAGAATCTCCTCCTTCTGGCGCCCGCCATTCACATGATTCATATGGCGCCGGGGAAAATCCGGAAAATTTCTATTCCGGTGTGCATCTATCATGGCACCGAGGACGAAGTGATTCCCCTGAAAGACGTGGAAAAAGCGGCAGGGGAATTTTTTACCAACCTGACCTTTCACAAAGTACAGGACGACCACTTCCTTCACAAGACCTTTAAGACCATCGATTGGGAAGATCTTCTTTCGTAGGGGCAAACCCTTGTGGTTGCCCTGTGTTTGGGGCACCCTGCGTTTTGGTTGCCCTACATTTTGGGTACCCACAAGGGGTACCCCTACTTCTTGTCAGGCGCATCGAACTGCGATGCGTACCAGTCCATCTGACGGCAAACGCCCCGAATAATGCGCACCTCCCTTGCCCGCAGGGGAACCCTTGAAAGAAATCGACGAATATTCAAGAGCCAGTGTTCGGGGTTCTGAGGATCCAGAAACCCGATCTTTGAAAGCATTTCCCTCAGATGATCGTACATGCCCTCCAGTTCAAAGCTGTTGGCCAGCCGGGGGACGGCGGTCTCTTGCTGGGTCCGGTCCGTGGCCAGAAGCAGCTCATAACAGAAGATTACCACAGCCTGGGCCAGGTTGAGGGATGAAAAAGAAGCCGTGGGAACCGTGGCAATGGTATGGCAGAAACGAAGTTGGTCGTTACTAAGCCCCCGGTCTTCGGGACCAAACAGGATGCCCACAAGATTGTTTTGAGAGATGGGGATCAGTTTCTGGGCCAGTGACCTGGGGCGCGTCAGAGCGGGTCTTGAGACGCCGATACGGGCAGTGGTTCCCACCAGGTACTGAAAAGGGGCAAGCGCTTCCCTCAGGTTTTTATAAATATCCATTGAATCCAGCACGTTCGTGGAACTGCCCGTGGCCGTTTTGCTCATGCGGTCCCTATCGCAGTTCTTAGGGTCCACCAACACCAGCCGTTGCAACCCCATGTTACGCATGGCGCGGGCCACAGCCCCGATATTTTCAGGAATCTGGGGCTGAACCAGTATGATGCCCACATTTTCCAGGGTGATTTTTGACGTCATTTTTCCAACAAATCCAGAATTTCGCTGTTGAGTTCGTCGCTGTCAAAAGAAAACATAGCGGTCCCTTTCCTGACTTCAAATGAGATCAGATGGCATCCATACTGCTCTGCTACGGATTCCAGCATATCTTTGAACTGGCTTGCGTAGGGGTGATCCACCCCGTCCACTTCCGATGAGAAAAGATCCACTTCAAAGCAGCCCGATGAATTTTTCATAATTGATGGCGCCTCCAAAACACAGTTGTACCCAGAGTCATGACAATGGCTCCGGAGAGAAATATGGTTCCGAAATTGAAAAAGTCAAGCAGTAGTCCCCCCAGTACCGGCCCCGCAAGCATTCCGATACTGTGGCCCAGGGCGAGAAGGCCCATGATAGATCCCATGGCGCGGGATTTTCTCCCTTCAATGACCCCAATGGCCATGATGGCGGGCAGGGAAACACCGCCTGCCAACCCCAGAACACCATTGATAACCATCAGTTGTGCAAAGGAATCCGCATGGTCCAGGCATAACATGGCACCCAGCGCCAGAAATCCACCGAAAAGGGTCAGGGACCGTTTGCTGAAACGGTCCGCAGCATATCCCATGGGCGCCTGGAGCAAACCGCTGATCAGCACATTGATCATGACCACCAGACCGATGGCGGAGCTGGAGAGTCCAATCCGGGTGCTGGCCAGCAAGGGCAAAAAGGTCCATGTGATGCCGATACAGGTTGTAAAACAGGTGCGAAAGACAAAAATGGAAAAGACCGACGGCATTTTGATAAAATCCATGTAGTCAGCTGGTTTTTTCCCGTTACCGGGGGCATTACTTTTTTTTACCCGTTCCGCTGGAAGCATAAAAAGGCAAAGGAGAAAGCCCAGCAGCGTCAGGATCCCCATTCCCGTGAAAGACGCCTGTATATTGAGCCAGTCCTTAATCAGTCCCCCCATCACGGGTCCCGCACTCAGTCCGCTAAAAAGGGAGATGTTGAACAACCCCATCACACGACCCTCCTGACCAGGCGGTATCATCTCCCCCACATAGGCCTGCGCCACGGGAAGCACCATGGCCGACGCAAATCCCTGGCCCAGTCGAAGCAGGATCAAGGCGGTTACACTCTGGGACACGGCATAGAAAAGAGAGACCAGAAAATAGAAAAAAAGTCCGGTGGTGATAAAGGGTTTTCTCCCTTTCCGATCGGAGAGCTTCCCAAAGTAGGGAACGAAAAGGGTTCTGGTGAGAGAAAAAGCGCCGAAAATCAAACCGATCTGAAATCCGCCTGCCCCCAGTTCATGGGCATAGATGGGGAGCAAAGGCGCCACAAATCCAGCTCCCATGGCCGTGACGAAAATGGCGATGAAGAGGGTTGAAAAAATTTTAATATTAAGTACGGCCATGTTTTTTCCGTCAATTCTGTCGGCACCCATCTGCTAACGGCTGGGCACCTTTCATGTCAAGAATAATTTTAATGTTTTCAAAAAGTTTTATTGCCTTGTTTGTAATGATCGAATAGACTCTCAAAACTAAGGAATTACACATATCTTGACCCCGTATTCAATGATTATGACGAAACTGGACTACATTTCTCTGTTTCTGATCTTTTTTTCCGTGATCACCATCATCCTTGGCATCATTAAGATTCACACATATCCCGGGAAGATCGCCAAAGCACGAAACCATCCTCAGGAAAAGGCCATTGAAGTTACATCCCTTTTGGGCCTGATCATATTCCCCCTGTGGATGCTGGCGCTCATCTGGGCCTACTCGGGTGCGGTTATCGGGGTTATGTATACCAAAGCCGATGATAAATTACCGGCAGTCCCTTTTGAAAAAACGGCGGAACCTCCTGCTGAACCCAATGAAAAAGACGAGGAAGCAACTGAAAAAAGCACGCCCTGATACCATACAATCCATATGGAACTTCTGATCACAATCGCCTATTTTTTTCTCGTCCGCCTGATATTCTTCGATTTCAAATTAATGAAGTTCAATCTCTTCTGGAAATTTGTTGTTTTCGGGCTCTGGGTGGGGGCGGTGTTGACGGAAATACTCAGCCTGGGACAGTATACGCCCTACAGCAAGGAGGCATTCGTTCAATCCTATGTGGTGCAGATGGCGCCCGAATACGGGGGCCGTGTGAAGGAGGTCTTTATTGCCTCAAACACGCCCATCAAAAAGGGAGACCCGCTTTTCCAGATGGACCCGGAACCCTGGCAGAACAAGGTCAATGAATATGAGGCGCTCCTGGCATCCGCCGGAACAAATGTTCAAAAACTGGGCCAGCAGATTGTGGAAGCCAGAGCAGATGCAGCACGCACCCGGGCGACCCTCAAAGGGGCCATGGCCAAACATGACATGATTAGAAGGGCAGCGGAAAAAGAGGCCGTGAGCAAAATCCATCTTGAACAGATTGAACAGCGAGTGGCGGCGCTGAAGGCACAGACCCTGGCGGACAATGCGGCGGTTCGTGAGGCACAGCTCGCTTTTGACTCCGAGGTTGGAGATGAGCACACGGAGATCGCGGAAGTTTTGGCCAAACTGGCCACCGCAAAATATCACTTAAACAGCACCATCATACGCGCTCCCTCGGACGGTTATGTCTCCAACCTGCAGCTCTATCCAGGTGTTTTCACCCGCCTCAAGAAGCCTGTGATGACTTTTATCAACAGTGAAGAGTACTGGATTGCGGCTAAAATGGATCAACGGGGCATTCAGCGGGTCAGGACGGGTGATCACGCCGAGGTGGCGTTTGACATGTACCCGGGCGAAGTCTTCCCAGCAAGGGTGGTGAGCGTTATCTGGGCCAATGGCAACGCTCAGGGGGTGCCCAGCGGTCAGATACCCACTGAAGAAGCGGTTAGCGGGGGGTTCGATTTTATGGTGAGGCTTCACCTGACCGAAGAGAATCCGGATTATCCGATCCGTTTCGGGGCCAGTTGTCTGGTGGCTGTTTTTACTAAAGAGGCCCCCGATTTTCTGGTTCTGCTGCGGCAGATTGAAATCCACTCGGAAAGTTACCTCAAATATCTTTTTAATCCATTTTAGATTGCAACGGTATTATTTTGTGAAAAAGGGTTGAGCGGTGATCTTGTCAAAGGCAGGGGATGCCACTACAGTCATCATGGTTTTCCTGACCATCGTCTTTTCATCAGGCTGCGCACCGGTGGGCCCCAACTACCAAAAGCCTGAAATGAAGACCCCGGACGCATGGCATGAGGCCATAAGCAGGGAAATGGCGAAGCAGTCCGGCGCTGCCCTTCAAACATGGTGGAAAATTTTTGATGATCCGATCCTCGACGACTTGATTGAGAACGCCCGACAGTCGAATCTGAATTTAAAAATTGCGCTATCCGGTATTGCTGCGTCAAGGGCGCGCCTGGGCATTGTTTCCGGCCAGGAACTGCCCAACGCCAACGCGTTGGCCTCGTTTACCCGATTCAAGCACAGTGACCACGGTCCCCTAAAACAATTGGTCCCCCCGGGTGGATTCGACAGCCAGAATATGTTCATGTTGGGGGTGGACGCTTTATGGGAGGTCGATGTTTTCGGCCGGATAAGGCGCCAGATCGAAGCGGCAGGGGCCCAATACGAAGCGTCCATCGAGGATTATCGGGATGTCCTGGTCACCCTGTTCGCAGAAGTGGCTCTGGCCTATGTTGAGATTCGTTCCTTCCAGCGCCAGATTCAATGCGCAGAAGCCAATGCCACCACCCAACGCAAAATGCTGGAGCTGACCCGGGCCAGGTATAACAGCGGTATCAGCTCAAAACTGGATATGGCCCAGGCCCTGAGCAACCTGTCCAACACAGAAGCCGCTATCCCCCCATTCCGGATCCGCCTTAATTCCATCATCAACCGGATCGCGGTTCTCCTGGATATGAATACCGAAACCCTTCACGCAAAACTGGGTAAACCTGCGCCGATACCCCTTGCCAGAGAGGGTATCGGCATTGGTGTTCCCGCGGACCTTTTGCGCCAAAGGCCGGACATTCGTATGGCGGAAAAAGAGCTCGCCGCTCAGACGGCCCTGATCGGTGCCGCAACGGCGGACCTTTACCCCCGATTTGCCATTTCGGGATTTTTCGGGTTGGAAACCGGCTCTTTCTCGGATTTGGGCGGGGGGTCAAGTCTGGCCTGGGGCATCAGATCACCTATTAAGTGGAATTTTTTCAGCGGCGGCAAAACCCGTAGCAACATCGCCTTTCACAAGGAAATCGCACAGCAGGATCTTTTTAAATATAAAGATACGGTGCTTAAGGCCATGGAAGAGGTCAAAAACGCCATTGTCGCCCACAAGCAGGAAAAAATCCGGCGCAACTGGCTGCTGGCAGCGGTCGCAGCAACACGGGAAGCTGTGGATCTGGTCGTTGTTCAGTACGAGACGGGATTGACGGATTTCAACAATGTGCTGGTCACTCAAAAAAGCCTGTTTAACCAACAGGATGAGCTTGTGGTCAGTCAAGCCAATGTGGTACTTAACTTGATCCGCCTTTACAAAGCGCTGGGTGGCGGATGGCCTGTTGAAAACGAGAGCGATGTATCATGAAACACTTTTGAATCATAATCCAATGTGAGACAGCATCCTTGCGTACCTTTTCTGGTGATTTATGCGCATAACCTTCTGAAATTTTATATCTTACCTGAAATAGCATTCATCTTCAAAAATCGTGGTATAACCATTGTTTAGTGATTCAAAGGTTTTTTGAGACATGGTTGTATCATGGATCATTTGAAATCTTAAGAAACGAATATCGAATATCGAACAAGGAATGTCCAATTATGAAGTTTTCCTTCGACATTCGTTATTCCTTGTTCGTTATTCTGCGGTTCAAAAAAATCCCCAAAATACAACGTGTTACAAAAGTGTGAGATAGATTCCCAGAATGAAATTGCAGGGATCTATCTCAAAGGGGTTATCCTCTTACATGTTCGCATAAAGTCTGTTTGGCACGAAATATGCTCTACTTATACCAATTAGTTCCTTCAGGGGGTGTAAGGATGAGGCCGTGTGATGAGACAATCAAAAATACCATCTCTATTGCGGAGATGATGCTGAAAATTGCCGATGAAGGAGATGTGGTGCGGGAAGATAATGGCTGCGGTGTTCTCTATGGTGTTTTAAGGGACGCCGCTTTTAAAATCAGAAAACTGGCAGAGGCCGAGAAAAATGCTCACATAAGAAAGGGATGGTGGAAAACCGATTCCGAAAGAAGGTGAAAGCATATTTTTCAGATGATCGATTATAAGAAATGAATTGGATGTTGCATAATTTAGACTTTTATAGGAGAAAAAGATGGAGAATAAAATTCTTGAAGCAATGAAGAAGGCTGGTAAGCCGGTACGTCCCGGAGAGGTGGCTGAGATGATTGGCGAAGAGAGCAAGGAAGTATCAAAAGCCATCAGCAAGTTGAAAAAGAGTGGGTCGGTTATTTCGCCCAAAAGATGCTATTATTCGTTACCTGATTAATTAAGGAGAAAACGGCATGGCAACACCCGAACAGATGTACCAGTGCCAGACACCAACCTGTGGCTATATATACGACCCTGATAGAGGTGATCGGAAAGGCAAAATTCCGAAAGGTACCCTTTTTGAAGATCTTCCGGAAGATTGGAAATGTCCTGTCTGCGGCGCGCGGAAAAAGATGTTCAAGCCGCTGGCGGGACCAGGGTCGGTTTCGGAATCATAACATTTCACTTATTGAATCAGAGGAGGTATCCATTTATGGACCTGAAAGGTAGTCAGACGGA
>CAZPQA010000016.1:0-4276 GCA_964588535.1 uncultured Desulfobacteraceae bacterium | reverse complement strand
ACTTATTGAATCAGAGGAGGTATCCATTTATGGACCTGAAAGGTAGTCAGACGGAAATTAATCTATTGACCGCATTTGCCGGTGAATCCCAGGCAAGAAACCGTTACACGTACTTTGCCAGCAAAGCGAAGAAAGAAGGCTTTGTTCAAATCTCATCTATCTTTGAAGAAACCGCCAACCAGGAAAAGGAGCACGCCAAGAGACTCTTTAAATTCCTCCAGGGAGGAGATGTTGAGATCTCTGCTGCATTTCCTGCAGGCGTCATCGGGAGCACCCTTGAAAACCTCAAGGCATCAGCTGCCGGAGAACATCACGAACATACGGAGATGTATCCTGACTTTGCGGCAACTGCCCGTGAAGAGGGGTTTGAAGCTATTGCCGATGTTTTTATGGCTATCGCCGTGGCTGAAAAACAACACGAAAAGCGCTACAATGATCTGGCCGCAAACATTGAGGCGGATCGAGTATTTAAGAGGGACACGGGAGAGGTGTGGCGATGCAGAAACTGTGGCTATATTCACACGGGCAATGAAGCCCCTCAGAGCTGCCCCGCATGCGCCCATCCCCAGGCTTATTTTGAACTGCTGGGTGAAAACTATTAAAAACCTAACTAAACATAAGGGAGGGTATTATGGCTGAAAGGATGGAAATTTATAAATGCGAAGCATGCGGAAACATCGTTGAGGTGCTCCATGGCGGCAAAGGGGATCTGGCATGCTGTGGCCAACCCATGAAGCTTTTCAAGGAAAATACCGTTGATGCCGCCAAGGAAAAACACGTACCGGTAGTGGAAAAAACAGCCGACGGCGTCACGGTCAAGGTGGGTGAAGTGGCGCATCCCATGGAGGAAAAACACCATATCGAATGGATTGAAATTATTGCCGATGGCTCGGTTTATCGACAGTTCTTAAAACCGGGTGATGCACCCGAAGCAACTTTCAACGTGACGGCGGATCAGGTCACGGCGAGGGAGTATTGCACCCTTCATGGCCTTTGGAAGGGTTAAATGCTTTTTCCGAAAAGAAGTCCGGAAGAGGTCAACAATTCAAATGATTCGCGTAAATGAAAGGAGCCGATTATGTCAACACCACAGCATTGTCCGGGTTTTGAGCAGGCTAAGAATTTGAAAGCCTTTACCTGTAAATGTCCCAACTGCAAAAAGGAAAAAGAAATCTTTTCAGATGAGTTTGACAAGGAGCATAAATGCTCCGGGTGTGGAGAAAAAATTGACTTTACCCAATGTACCCTTGAAGCCGGTGCTTAGAGAGTCCTCGAATGCTCTTTTATAATCCCAGTCCTCGCAACTAACCATTGTTCCGGTCCTGTTGCGAGGACTGTTGTCATCAACGGTAATCTTCTCACAGGGTCGCACATTTCGGGAGAAATATCCTTGAAAGGACGTATTCGCAGGGAGCAGCTTCTCGAAATACTTTCTGGAAATAATGCTGCCGCCGGTTTGTCGGAATTAAGGTGCGGTTCACCAATAAAAATCGTCAACGGCCTTTTGCCCCTTCTTTACAGTCAGGATGAAATCATCAAATGGCGAGCTGTCACATTCATGGGCTTTTTTGTTCAGGAGTTGGTTGAAGAAGATATGGAAAGTGCCAGAAATGTTGTGCGGCGACTCATGTGGAATTTGAATGATGAATCAGGAGGGATTGGGTGGGGGTCTCCCGAGGCCATGGGTGAGATTCTGACCTGCCATGAAGGGCTCGCCGGGGAATATGCACCCATTTTACTCTCTTATGCCAATAAGGATGGCAATTACCTGGAACTGCCCATGTTGCAGCGGGGGCTTCTCTGGGGAATTGCAAGGTTTTCGGAGACGAGGCCGCATGTTGTAAGGAATTCAAAATCTCTTTTTTTCCCCTACCTCGAATCAGAGGACCCGGCCGTAAGGGGACATGCCGCCCGGATTGTGGGATTGATCGGGACGACGGAAGACCGGGACCGTCTTTTCCCCCTGTTAAAGGACAATTCAGCTTATACAACCTATTTTGACTATCGATGCATGAGGTGTATTGTGGGAGAGACAGTCAGAGAGGCGCTCTTAAATATTGAGAAAAAAACTGAATAAAGAAGGAAAAAAGTGTCTCGCTTGACTTAGGTCAAAGCAATGTTTGTTTAGCTGCTGTACCATCGTTCGCGAATCATAGGCAAACCAAACCGATAGGTCAAAGTATAAACCAGAATCTTTAAAACAATGAGAAAGGAGAAACACCATGTTTTGTTTTCAATGTCAGGAAACTGCGAAAAATCAGGGGTGCACCGTCAAGGGTATGTGTGGAAAACCGGAGGAAACCGCCAATCTGCAGGACCTGCTCATCCACGTGTTGAAAGGGACTGGCGTTTATGGGGAAAAGGCCGCTGAATTGGGGGTCCTGGATCAAGCTACTGGGAAATCTGTTTCGGAAAGCCTTTTTTCCACCATTACCAATGTAAACTGGGATGATGATTGGTTTGTTTCCCGGATCCAAGAGGCGTTAAACGTCAGGGAAGATATCAAGGGCAAATTTCTGGCCGCCTATCAGGAGAAGAATGGACAGGCCTTTTCAGAGGCTTTGCCTGATGCGGCAACCTGGTCTTCACAAGATGCATCCACATTCCAGGCCAAAGCCAAAGAAGTGGGCATCATGGCCACCGAAAATGAAGACGTCCGGTCCCTCAGGGAGTTGCTGATTATCGGCCTTAAAGGTGTGGCTGCCTATGCGGATCATGCGGCTATTCTGGGGTACGAAAATGATGACATCTACCGGTTCATGATGGAAGCCCTGGCTTCCACCACCAAAGATCTGACCGTTGATGAAATGGTTGGGATGGTACTCAAATGCGGGGAGACGGCGGTGACCACCATGGCGCTTCTGGACGAAGCCAATACGGCCACTTACGGCCATCCCGAATTATCTGAAGTGAACATCGGGGTAGGCAGAAACCCGGGCATTTTGATCAGCGGCCATGACTTGAAAGATATGGGGGAGCTGTTAAAGCAAACCGAAGGCACGGGCGTGGATGTGTACACCCACGGCGAGATGCTGCCGTGCAACTATTATCCCGCGTTCAAGAAATATGATCATCTTGTGGGAAATTACGGCGGTTCCTGGTATCGTCAGAATGATGAATTTGAATCCTTCAACGGTCCCATCCTCATGACCACCAACTGCGTTATTCCCCTCAAAAAGGACAACACCTATCTGAACCGATTATTTACCACCGGCATGACCGGTTACCCGGGTGCCAGTCATATATCGGACAGGGCTGCTGGGGGAGAAAAAGATTTCTCCGGAATAATCAATCTGGCCAAGACATGCCAACCCCCCACCGAAATTGAGACCGGCAAGATTGTAGGTGGTTTTGCCCGCAACCAGGTTCTGGCACTGGCGGATAAGGTGGTGGATGCGGTCAAAAGCGGCGCCATTAAGCGCTTTATTGTCATGGCCGGATGCGACGGCCGCCATAAATCCCGGAATTATTTCACGGAAGTGGCTGAACAGCTGCCGAAGGACACGGTTATTCTGACCGCGGGTTGCGCCAAGTATCGCTATAACAAGCTGGATCTGGGCGATATCGGGGGAATTCCACGGGTTCTGGATGCGGGGCAGTGTAATGACTGCTATTCCCTGGCCGTGATTGCATTAAAACTTCAAGAAGTGTTCGGGCTGGGTCACATCAATGATCTCCCCCTTTCCTTCGATATCGGCTGGTATGAACAGAAGGCAGCCGCCGTGCTTCTGGCGCTTCTCCATTTGGGTGTCAAGGACATCCGCCTGGGGCCGACACTCCCGGCATTCGTATCCCCTAATGTGCTGAAAGTATTGGTTGAGAATTTTGATATTAAACCCACCGGCGAAGTGGCTGCGGACATTGAAGCCATGATGGCGGGAAACTAACGGCTATTTGAAGGTCATGCGACCGAAAATCCGGTCGCATGACCATTTAAGTTAAGTCAAAGGGAGAAAGAGAATGAAAAAAGTCGATATCTTCGCGGAAAACGATTTTAATGACCTCCACATGAGCCGATTGCTGGTGCATGACTCCCCGCACTTCAAAATCCTGAATTTCAATTTTAAGCCCGGCCAGGAGCTTCCCGTTCATTCCCATAACATTGAGGGCCAGTTGAGCATCGTCGTTTTGGAAGGAGAAGGGCTTTTCCTCGCAAAAGATGGCGAAACCATTTCCGCCAAAGCGGGCGATATTCTCATCAGCGACATCAGCGAACCCCATGGAATACGGGCTACAGGTTCAATGCGCGTTCTCGTGACCATTGCGCCCCCCATAT
>CAZPQA010000015.1:0-45425 GCA_964588535.1 uncultured Desulfobacteraceae bacterium | reverse complement strand
ATGAATGCGGGAACAGCACGGCTGTTTTTGGCATATCAAACCATAAGGAGGAAATGGGAATGAGTAAAGTAATCGGAATCGATCTGGGGACCACCAATTCATGCGTGTCCATCATGGAGGGGGGAGACCCCGTAGTGCTTAACAACGCAGAAGGCGGCCGGACCACGCCATCCATCGTGGCTGTCACTGAGAAGGGAGAGCGGCTTGTGGGCCAGACGGCCAAGCGGCAGGCCGTCACCAATCCTGAAGACACCGTCTTCGGTGTCAAACGGTTGATCGGGCGGAAATATGATTCAACGGAAGTTCAAAATGATGTCAAGATTCTGCCCTATAAGATTGAAAAGGCGCGAAATGGGGATGTTCGCATTAAGATCCGGGGAAAGAAACACAGCCCCGCTGAAATATCATCCTTTATCCTGTCCAACCTCAAAAGTTCGGCGGAAGAATACCTGGGTGAAAAAGTAACCGATGCGGTCATTACTGTGCCGGCTTATTTTAACGACAGCCAGCGACAGGCCACCAAGGATGCCGGTAAAGTTGCCGGGTTAAACGTACTCAGAATCATCAATGAACCCACCGCCGCATCTCTGGCCTATGGCCTGGACAAAAAGGGAGATGAGAAAGTGGCTGTCTTTGACCTTGGGGGTGGAACATTCGACCTGTCTATCCTTGAATTGGGGGACGGGGTTTTTGAGGTGAAGGCCACCAATGGCGACACCCATCTGGGAGGGGAGGACTTTGACCTTCGGATGGTTGATTATCTGGCTGATGAATTTAAGAAAGACCAGGGAATTGATCTTCGAAAAGACAAGATGGCGTTGCAGCGGCTCAAAGAAGCAGCTGAGAAGGCCAAAATGGAACTCTCGGGATCCCTTGAGACCAATGTGAATCTGCCCTTTATCACAGCCGATGCCAGCGGGCCGAAACACCTGGACATTAAAATTACAAGGGCCAAGCTGGAAGCTCTGGTGAGTGAATTGCTGGAGCGCCTGGAAGGGCCCTGCAGGACCGCCTTGAAGGATGCGGGACTGGGCCAGGGGGATATTAACGAAGTGATCCTGGTGGGCGGTATGACCCGTATGCCGGCGGTTCAGGAGCGTGCCAAAGCGGTGTTCGGCAAAGAGCCCAACCGGGGTGTTAACCCCGATGAGGTGGTTGCCTTAGGGGCCGCCATTCAGGGCGGGGTCTTGAAAGGGGATGTCAAAGATGTACTGTTGCTGGATGTAACGCCGCTTTCCCTGGGAATTGAAACTTTAGGCGGCGTGATGACCCGGCTCATCGACAAAAATACCACCATCCCATCCAAAAAAAGTCAGGTGTTTTCCACTGCCGAGGATAATCAGCCTGCTGTTTCCATCCACGTGCTTCAGGGGGAACGGGAGATGTCGGCCAACAACAAGACACTGGGCCGGTTTGAACTGGTGGGCATTGCGCCTGCGCCCCGGGGCATGCCTCAGGTGGAGGTGACCTTTGACATTGATGCCAACGGCATTGTGGAAGTTTCTGCCAAGGATCAGGCCACGGGAAAAGAGCAGTCCATTCGCATTACCGCCGCTTCGGGATTGTCCAGGGAGGAGATTGACAGCCTGGTGCGAGAGGCAGAGGTGCACGGCGATGAGGACAGGCAGCAGAAAGCCCTGGTGGAAGCCCGAAATGGCGCTGATGCCCTGATTTACCAGACGGAAAAGTCTCTTGGGGAATTGGGTGAGCAGGTTCCGCAGGATGTCAGAGGTGAGATCGAAGGTGCGGTGTCACAACTGAAGGGCGCTCTCAATGGGGACAACACGGATGAAATCAACCGTTCGGCCGAGGCGCTAAACCAGGCGGCCCAGAAAATGGCGGCCAATATGTACCAGCAGCAGGATGCCGGGGGTTGCCAGGGCGGTAGCTGCGGTTCCCAGGAATCCTGTGATGCCTCTGGGTGCCAGGACGACGATGTGGTTGATGCGGAATTTCAAAATGTGGCGTAAAGCCTTTCCGGGTTAGTGAATAACCGGTTAAAAAAAACAACCGGTTTAAGAAATAACCGGTTTAAGAAATAACAGGGGCGGTGATTTAATGATCACCGCCCTTTTTTTATCGGGGGCTATTCGATTACATCGGCTTTTAAAAAAGTCCGGATCTGCGGGTCCGAATACCCGAGGTCCAACAAAATCTCTTCAGTGTTGGCGCCTTTCGGCCCTTTGGCCTCATGGGCTTTTCCGGGGGTTCGGGACAGTCTGGGGGCGGGAGCGGGTTGGGGTACACCGTCGATGTCGATGATGATGCTCCGTTCTTTGTTATGGGGATGTTCGGCAACCTCGTCCAGGTTCAAAACCGGGGCCACGCAGGCGTCTTTCCCTTCAAAGATGTCGGTCCACTGATCCCTGGTTCGGGTAATAAAGACTTCCGAAAAACGCTCGATCATCTCCGGCCATTTCGTCATATCAAACTGGTGGGGCAGGGTTTCCGGGTCCACTTCCAGACCTTTGAGCAGCTCCGCATAAAACCGTTGTTCGATAGCCCCCACGGACATGTATTGTCCGTCTGCGGTTTCATAGGTCTGGTAGAATGGGGCGCCGCCGTCCAGGGGATTGGTTCCGATATCAAGGCTCATGAGGTTGTGGGCCAGCAGGCCGTGGAACATGACGGACAGGTTTGCGGCCCCATCCAGCATGGCCGAATCAATCACCTGTCCTTTTCCCGACCTGGTGCGTTCAAAAAGCGCCAGCAGAATGCCCATGGCGCAGAGCATGCCGCCGCCCGCGAAGTCCCCCAGCAGATTGGCCGGGGGAAGGGGGCGTTCCCCCTTTCTTCTGAAAAGGGAAAGGGCACCTGAGAGGGCAATGTAGTTAATGTCGTGCCCCGCCATGGCCGCAAAGCCGCCCGTCTGCCCCCAGCCGGTGAGTCGGGCATATATCAGTTTTGGATTGAGCTTTAAAGCCTCTTCAGGGCCCAGGCCGAGGAACTCCATCACACCCGGCCGGTAGGGCTCCAATAGGACGTCAGCTTTCTGAATCATCCGGTTAACAATTTCAATGCCGTCCTCTGATTTAAGGTTTACCCGCATGGACCGCTTACCCCGGTCAAAAGGATTTTTTTTCATAATGTAAGGGATTTCAGGGGCCCCTTTGGTCAACCGGTCCACGATGACCACATCCGCTCCGAAATCGCTCAGAAGCATGCCGCAGTAGGGGGACGGGGCCAACCCCGCCATTTCAATGACCTTGATGCCATCTAAGGGTCTCATATTCTTTCCTCGAAAAAAACAGGGTTTACAAAAGCTGACACCCCAAAAGGAAAGCAGAATGCCAGGGTAGTAGCGTAAAATTGAAGTTGCAATGCTGTTTTCAAAGGCTTGGATATCCGGTGATGGCGCGGATTTCATTGTAGATGGGTTTCAAGCGCCCGTACATTTTTAGATACACCCGCTCAAAAAGCTCTCCGTACAGGTCCCTGTTTCTGGGGATCGGCTCAAACACATCGGTGATTCGGACCATTTCCCGGACGGCGGAGGGGAAATCCCCATGCAGTTTCAATCCAACGGCCGCATCGATGGCTGCTCCCAGGGCGGATGTTTCATAGGTGTGGGGCCGCTGGGCCGGCAGGTTGAATATATCCGCGGTGATCTGCATGGCCGCATTGCTCTGGGATCCGCCCCCGGATATCCTGAGACACTTGATTTTCACCTTGTTCTTTTTTTGCAGTGTCAGCATGCCATCTTTAAGGGCATACCCCAGACCCTCCAGGATGGAACGGTAGATATGAGCACGGGTGTGCACATCGCCAAATCCGATAATGGCCCCTTTGGCATCCGCATCCGTGTTCATGCCGGGGGACCAGTAGGGCTGAAGCATCAGTCCCATGGAACCGGGCGGAACATTTTCGATCAGTTCATCGAACAGGGCTTCAGGCGCCATATGTCGCTTTTTGGCTATCTGCATTTCCCGCAATCCGAACTGTTCCTTAAACCAGCTTACCAGCCAGAACCCCCTGTAGACCATAACCTCCGTGTTATAGGCATCCGGGACGGCACTGGGGTAGGCGGGGGCGAAAGGCCGGACTTGGACATATTTCTCATTGGCCGTATTCACCGTCGCCGTGGTGCCGTAACTGAGGCACGCTGTATCAGGGGAGAGGCAGGCGGCACCCAGCACTTCGCAGGCCTTGTCCGTTCCGGCGGCAATCACGGGAAGACCCTCCGGGATGCCCGTTTTCAGGGATGCTGCGGGCGTAACATGCCCCAGAATGGCACCCGGTTTGACCAGTCCGGGCAGGATGGATGGGTCCATCTCAAAAAACTTCCATCTCATATCACGGGCTTTTGACCAGGTCTGGCGTTTGAAATTAAACGGCAGGTATCCCACAATGTTGCCGAGGGACTCCCGGTATTCACCGGTGAGTTGATGGGTCAGGAACCCGGAGAGAAAAAGGAACTTATCCGTCTTTTCCCATATTTCAGGTTCATGGTCCTGGATCCAGTTGCTTTTACATTCCCGGACCGCCTTTTCCACCAAATGATAGTGGCCGATGGTTTTAAGACCCCACCGGATCAGAGGGGAGATCCTGTATGTATCATCCGCTTTCCGTTGATCGAGCCACAGTATGGCCGACCGTAAAGGATTGCCGTTTTTATCCAGGTTGATCATGGTTGCGCGCTGGCATGTGAGGCTGACCCCTGCGATCCTCTCTACCCGGACTTCATCTGAACCCAGGAGCTTTTGCGCCGTAGCTGCCAGGTTATTCCAGTAGTAATCCGGTTCCTGTTCCGCCCACCCCGGCTGAAGGGAAAAATAGGGATCAATGGGGGTTCTGATCAATTTGCAGATATTGCCCCTGAGATCGATCACGGCGGCGCGAACGGACTGGGTGCCCACATCAAATACCAGAAGCCAATCCCGGTTTTCCGAAGATATGCTCATGGGCGCCTCACTTGTGCCGGATCCAGGTCCAGGCCCAGTTGACCACCGGGGTTCATGATATGGTTGGGGTCAAAATGTTTTTTCAAAGCCCTTAACACATCCATCTGCTCTTTCCCCAGATGGGTCTCCACCCAGGGGGCCATCATGCGGCCCACACCATGATGGTGGCTCAGGGAACCCCCGTGATCTTGAATCTGTTCGATGATACCGGCGTGGAATTGACGAAATATATCAACTGTTTCAAACCGTCCCATAAAGATAAAATAGAGGTTGGTCCCGCTGGGATAAAAATGAGACGCATGGGCCATGCAGATGGTACCGGGTCGTCTTTTGATGTGGTGCCTCACCCCCTGGTGCAGGTCGTGCAGTCGATCCCAGGGTACGGATGTCTCCAGCGTATCGATGGTAATGCCGTAATCATTTAAATCTTCCCGCATGTAGGGCTCCGTATACCGGGTTTTTTCCCATTTTCTGGCGCCGTACCCTCCCAGATAAACGGCACCGAAGGTTTTGGAAACCGTCCGGATTTTTCGTTTCACCAGCCGGGTATAATCTTTGTCGCCTTCAACGGTGCCCAGGCAGAGGCACCTTTCCATGGGTTTGAAACCCCGCTTTTTTAGAAACAGGTTCACGGGGGAGGGCAACCCATAAAGCCTGAGCCCCCGATCCGTCTCTTCCGGGTCTGAAATTCGATATACGGCAGGTCGGCCGAATTCCCCCTGGAAAATTTCACGGGCCGAATCCACGGCTCTATGCCAGGAGGGAAACATAAAGCTGAAATATCGCCTGTTTTCAGGTTTATATCTGAAAATCTTCATGCTGAGTTCCACCAGCACCCCGAATGTTCCTTCCGAACCTTTCATGATATCGTTCAGCTTGGGTCCGGTGGCGGCGGCGGGATAATCCAGTGTCCTGAAGCTGCCCGAAGGAGTGATGTACTCCTGGCTGATGACCAGGTCTGCCGCATCTCCGTAATAAGTGGATGCCTGTCCGGACCCGAGGGTCGCCACCCAGCCGCCCACGGTGGAGTGCTCGAAAGACTGGGGGAAATGGCCGCAGGTGTAACGCCTTTTGGCCATAAACCGTTCCGGGGCCTGGTTCAGGGCCGTTTCATAGGCGGGCCCCATCATTCCCGGCTGAACCCTTGCCGTCTGGTTGGTCTCGTTTAATTCCAGCAACCGGTTCATGTGGGTTGCGAGAGCCAGGGTGATCCCGGGTTCAACGGGCCTGAGACCCAGGGTAACCGATGAACCCCCTGAAAAGACATAAATGGGGATATGTGCAGCGTTACAGTATTTAACGATTCCACGAACATCTTCCTTGTGCCGGGGATGGACCACCAGATCGGAGATTTCACGGACATGGCCTCTCGCCAGTTCCATCATCTCTTCCGTGGATTTTCCATAGGCGTACTTTACCCGCTGGTAAAGATCTGTTGTAATGTTGTCCGGACCCACTATTGTTCTAAAATTGTCAATATGTTCCGATGACAACATCAAATCGCGCTTTATGGCAACAGGGTTACGGCCCTCGTGGGATTTGCGCCTGAAGTCTTGATCAGTCATGCCCAATTCATCCCGCAGCATGGTGACCCACTGATGGTTTGGATGCTTGAATTTCCCGGGATCGCCATACTTGAAGATGGATCGATAGCTCTTTTCAGGGGGAACAGTTTCAGACCATTGGGGATGGATCCTTTTTCCTTTGAACATTTCAAAACTCCTAAGGTATGGGCAATTCTGATGGAACCCTCAAAAACGCCAAAGTGCTTTCCACCTCTTCGATAATCTTCTTTTGATTCCAGTTCAGCTCCCGGGCCATGATTTCAGCAACCCGAAGCAATACTTCTCTTCCCGGATTACCCAGGGTTGCGATGCCGGTACGGCGCAATACAATATCTTTCAATGTGCGTGCCATCTCATAACGCACCCCAAAAACTACCTGGGCCAGGAGTTCACCATCGTCATTGAGCCGTCGGGCCAAAATATTATCCTTTCTGGCCAGGCCCAATACTTTTTCATGGTCGGTTCCGTAAAGCCTCCCCAGAAAATCCAAGGTGTTCCCGTGAAAATCCCGATTTCCATCCCTGATGCGGGCCATAAAGATGTTCAGATCCCGGATTTCAGAGCCTTTAAGATATTGCCCTGCGGATACGGAAGGTGCAATGGAAATCCCGAGCTTCTTCTCCAGACGGTCAACCGTTTTTTCGGCAAGACGTCGACTGGTGGTCCATTTCCCCCCTTCCACTGTCAAAAGACCATTGATCCCGTCAACGGCACTGTCATGGATTTCATATCTTCTTGAAGACCTGTAGGTCCCTTTTCGGTGGGTTTCCACCAACGGTCGGAGGCCACCGTAGCTGTAAAGAATATTCTTGTACTTTAACGCCAGCCCCTTAAAAGATCCATTGACTTCCTGAATCAGCGCCTGAATGCTCTCATAGGTAACCCGGTAATCATCGGGATGGCCCAGGTAGGGTTTGTCCGTGGTGCCGATCAAGGTATGTCCGCGCCAGGGGATCAAAAAACAGTGCCTGCCGGCGGGAGTTACGGCGCTAACGATGACGTCGTCCCCCGTGATCTGCTTCGTGATGATATGGATGCCTTCAGACCGCGTGAGGCGCCTTACATTTTTTTCCTTCATCAGCTGCAAAAGCATGCTGTCGGCCCAGGGACCGGCACAGTTGAGGGTGATTCGGGCCCGCACTTCAAATTCTGTATCCTTTATGAGATCCCGAATCCGAACACCGGAAACCCTTTTTTTGTTTTCATCTAAGAGAAATGCTTCAACACGGGTGTAGTTGGCGGCTTTGGCCCCGCAATGAAGCGCGGATTTGATAAATGACAGCGCGAGGCGCTCAGGACAGATGCTGATACAGTCATAAAAAATAGACGCTCCGGTGAGCCCCCTTTTCCTGATGACCGGCTGAAGGCGGAGGGCTTTTTTAGCGGATACGGCTTTGTAAGGAGGGATCTTTTTGGAACTGTCCCAGGTATTGCTTTTCCCCACGGCCAGAACATCATAGATTGTCAAGCCGATTTTGGTGAGCCATTTGTTGCTCTTGACCGATGATCGATAGTGGGGGAACAGGGTCGGGATCGGATACACGAAATTGGGAGCGATATTGGCAAAGGTTTTTCGTTCACGCAGGGATTCCCGAACAAGGCCATATTCCATGTTGGATAGATACCGCAGACCCCCATGAATCAGTTTGGAGGAGGCGGCGGAAGTGGCTTCAGAGAAATCCCCCTTTTCAAACAACGCCACGGACAACCCCCTTGATGCCGCCTCGTAGGCAATGGCGGCCCCGGTAATGCCACCGCCGATGATGATGGCATCAAAGGTTTCATTATTGATATGTTCCGTATACCGTTTCATGATACCCATATGATTAGTCCATATTTATCCGCGCCACAAGCGCAAATTTATATTTTGAGGACTGAATCCAGGGAAGAATATGAGAATTCCGCACCGAATTTTCATTGACAGAAACAGCCCTTTGATAAAGAATCCTGTTCCATGATAAAGCTCTCAAGTTATCAACTGACAACTGAAAACTGACAACTGAAAACTTTTATTATGCATTATTCATCCATCGCACGGGTCCTGGGAACACTTCTGCTGGTGACCGGCGGGTCCATGCTGTTCCCCTTGATGTGCTCCCTGTATTACAGGGAAGGGGACTTCAACGCCCTTCTGGTTTCCGGCATTATCACCGCCGGATTGGGTCTGCCGCTCTGGTGGTTTTTCAGGAAAGAGTATAAGCTGGGCATCAAGGATGGCATTGCGCTGGCCGTTTTTGGGTGGGTGCTGGTCTCCGCACTCTCCACACTGCCCTTCATGATTCACGGATCCATCCCGTCTTTTACGGACGCCTTTTTTGAAATGATGTCCGGGTACACCACCACCGGCGCCACCATTTTGACGGATATTGAAATGCTTCCCCACGGCCTTTTGTTCTGGCGAAGTGAAACCCACTTGCTGGGGGGGATGGGGTTTCTGACCCTGACACTCATCTTTCTGCCCCACGGTGTGGGGGGGCTGCGCATCTTTCGCGCCGAATCTTCGCCCGGGCAGATCATCACCAAGGAGCGGTTTAAAGCCCGAAACCGGGACACCATGATCTGGTTGTGGGGCATATACCTTGCCCTGAACGTGTTGGAGATTTTCCTGCTTAGCGTGGCGGGCATGGGCTTTTTTGATTCCATGTGCACCGCCTTCGGCACTGTCTCCACATCCGGCTATTCCGTTTGGAATGCGAGCATCGGGTATTACAGCAGTCCTTACATTGATTGGATCGTTATCGCCTTCATGTTCCTGGGCGGGGTCACCTTTGTACTGTTTTATCAGATATTACACGGGGACTGGCGGGCGCTCAAAATCAACACGGAGTTCCGCTGGTATGTGGGGTTTCTGCTCTTTTTCTGCGGGATGGTCTCATGGATTCTCTGGAAGGAAAATACCTATCCCACCCTCATGGAATCCATACAGTTCGGAACTTTTCAGGTCACCTCCTTTTTGACCACTACGGGTTTTACCACCGCCGACTACGAACTGTGGCCTCAGGCAGCCCAGATGTTCCTTTTCGTGGTCTGTTTTATCGGAGCCTGCGCCGGGTCCACCACCAGCGGCATCAAGGTAGTCCATTACGTGGTCATCTTCAAATACATGTATGTGGCCATTCGAAAAATATTTATTCAACCCATGTCGGTCATGAGCATCCGTCTGAACCAGCGGCCCGTGGATAACACCATCATCGATCTTTCGGTCTGTTATTTCATCGTCAATATTTTCATGGTGCTCATGGGCGGGTGCGTCATGGTATTGTTGGATAACATGGACTATCTGACGGGCTTCAGTTCCGTCATCGCCTCCCTCATGAACATCGGTCCAGGGTTCGGCGCCATCGGCGCATCGGAAAATTATGCCCATATTTCCGATGCAGGCAAATGGTTTCTTGCCTGGAACATGATGGTGGGCCGGCTGGAAATGTTTTCGGCCCTGGTCATCCTCTTCCCGTCTTTCTGGAAAAGATAAGCATGAACCCCTTTGGTCTGCCCGTTGATGCGGTTCTGGATGATTTGAGGCGGGCGCTTGCCGAAAACGCTAATGTGGTGCTTGAGGCGCTCCCGGGAGCAGGCAAAACCACGTGCATTCCCCTTGCGCTTGTAAATGAGCCGTGGATTGAAGGTAAAAAAATATTAGTGTTGGCCCCCCGGCGGCTGGCAGCGCGGGCCGCGGCCATGCGCATGAGCTATCTGTTGAATGAAAATGTGGGGCAGTGGGTCGGGTACAGGGTGCGAATGGACAGTCGGGTGAGTGCTAAAACCCGCATCGAAGTGGTTACCGAAGGGGTGCTCACACGGATGCTGCAAAGTGATCCATCCCTTGAAAAGGTGGGGTTGGTCATCTTTGATGAATTTCACGAACGCAGCCTGGATGCGGACCTGGGGTTGGCCCTGTGTCTGGACATGCAGGGGGTACTCAACCGCAATTTAAGGTTTCTGGTCATGTCCGCCACCATTGAAACAGGTCCGGTGGCCGCTATGATGAACCATGCGCCGGTGATCTCGTGTCCCGGGCGGCTGTTTCCCGTGAAAACCCGATATGTGGGCCCTCACACGCCAGCCTGGTCAGAGGATGCCGTTTTTCGGGCGGTGCTCTCCGCGGTGCGTGAGGAGATGGGCAGCATCCTGGTCTTTCTGCCTGGAGCGGGTGAGATCCGGAAGATCGAGCGACGCCTGAAAGGTGCCCGGTTGAGGTCAAAATGGCGCGTTGCCCCGCTCTTCGGCAATTTGAGTCGAAAGGAACAGGACCAGGCCATTTTGCCGCCGCCTAAGGGCCTGCAAAAGATTGTGCTGGCCACTTCCATTGCCGAAACCAGTTTGACCATTCAAGGCATTCGGGTCGTCGTGGACAGCGGTCTGTCGCGGGCCCCGCGTTTTGACCCTCGAAGCGGACTCACGCAACTGGTGACGGTTCCCGTATCCCGCGCGTCGGCCGACCAACGGCGAGGCCGTGCAGGACGTACTGCTCCCGGTCTCTGCCTGCGCCTATGGTCGCAACAGATGCACCCAACCCTTACCGCGGCACATCGGCCTGAAATTCTGGAGGTGGATCTGGCAGGCCTGGCCCTGGAACTGGCCATCTGGGGTGTGGATGATCCCGGGACCCTTCACTGGCTTGATTTGCCGCCTGAGGGATCATTTAAAGGAGCACGTGCTTTACTCAAGGATTTAAATATTTTAGATGACCGCGGCAATATAACCCACCATGGCCGATTGGTGGCGGATCTGCCGGTTCATCCGAGGCTAGGGCATATGCTCATTTCAGCCAAGTCAATAGGGGAGGGGGCCGTTGCCTGTGATGTGGCGGCCTTGCTTGGAGAACGGGATGTGGTGCGGTTTGAGCCGGGTCGGCAGGATGCGGACGTGGGGCTTCGGGTGGATCTTATTCGTGCTGCGCGGCAAAACCGGCTTCATGCCATTCCGGGGGCCATTCCGGGGGCTGCCGTGGATAAGGGGGCCGTGGTCCGTGCCATGCGCGTTTCGGAGCACTTGCGCCGACGTCTCGGCATAAAGATGGAAAACGGCGATACGGATGATCTGGGGCGGTTGCTGGCGTGGGCCTATCCGGATCGGATTGCGCACCTGCGATCAGGCCTTAAGGGCAAATTCCTGTTGAGCAGCGGCCGCGGTGCCTTCCTGGATGAAACCTCATCCCTTGGCGGTGAACCCTTTCTGGTGGCGGCGGAGCTGGATGGAAAAGGGAGTGAAGCCAGGATTTATAAAGCCGCGTCTTATGGTTTGAACACCCTCTTGACACAGTTTCAAGACCAGCTGAAGTGGTCGGAATCCATCAGATGGGACACGGAACGGGGCCGGGTGAAATCAGCGCGCCACCTGAAACTGGGGGCCATCACCCTGCGCAGTGAACGTCTGCACGAGCCGGATTCCGAAAAGGTGCTGAAGGTTTTCCTGGAAGGCATCAAAGAAAAGGGGATCGGATGCCTTTCATGGAACAAGCGCCTCCGCAGCTGGCAGGAGCGCGTCTGTTTTCTGAGGCGGTTGTTGAAAGATGACAACACTTGGCCGGACGTTTCCGACCAGGGGCTTGAATCAACCTTAGGCCAATGGCTCGCCCCTTACCTGGTCAATATGGATCGGCTGAGTGACCTGGCCCGGGTAGATCTCAAGGGGATCCTTTTCAGCATTCTCTCCTACCGCCAGCAAAAAGCGCTTGATGCGCTGGCGCCCACTCACCTGGTGGTTCCCAGCGGTTCGCGGATTCCCATCGACTATGGCTCTCCGGTACCGGTGCTGGCGGTCCGGTTGCAGGAGATGTTCGGTCTTTCGAAAACCCCAACCGTGGCCGGAGGACGTCAACCCTTGTTGATTCATCTTCTTTCGCCGGCTGGCCGTCCGGTTCAGATCACCGGGGATCTGGCGGGTTTCTGGGAGAGAGGTTACATAGAGGCGAAAAAAGAACTTAAAGGCCGCTACCCTAAACACTACTGGCCCGATGACCCTCTTCAGGCCAAAGCCACCGCTCGGGTCAGACCCAAAAAGATTTGACACGGGATTGAAGGGATCGCTCGAATATCACGCACCTTTACGAACACCCCCCTTTTTCATCTTGTATCGTAGTACACGTTCACTGATGCCAAGAAGTTCAGCAGCTTTAGTCTGCACCCAGTCGTTTAAACCCTTTTCGTACGACTGATTTTTTTGTAACCTTATCCATTGCTGATCTCCTGCTTGATAAATTTTGTGTTTACCGTTAAGCCGTTTTCTCAAGTACACTACAAAGACTGTGCCAAAAATGTTTTTACAACAAAAACAATTATTTATATGAAATAGGGTCGCAGAGGTTTCGACAATCGGCGTTCCATATCGACAATATTGTCGAAGAATGTTTGTTTGTTCCCGAGAAAACCGCAACATTTACAGGTTTGGTATTCAGAATGAACCTCAAGGTCATTTCTCAAAGGTGCGTTAAGGTATACGCAGTTGTTCCAAATGCGAAGAAACGGAAAAGATTGTAAAGAAAGCGGTTGCTAAAGCGAACGAGGATGTATAGATTCGAAAGCCGACAGATATTGCGCCAAATCCTTGAATTGGGGAACAACATCCCTGCTGTGAGTCGTGTCAGAGATGTTCTCCATAAAATCTGTTCATCGGAATAAGGAATAACTTACACCATGAAAATACGAAAAATTGTTTCACTGACTGCATTGACAACCTTTATTCTACTGGTTGTGACGAGCGTTATTCTCTATATTGTACCCCACGGAAGAATCGCTTATTGGTCGGACTGGCGTCTCTGGGGAATAACTAAGACCGAGTGGAGCAATATCCATATCAACCTGGGACTGCTCTTGCTTTTGGCGATTTCCCTGCATATCTATTACAACTGGAAACTGATCGTATCCTACTTGAAGGACCGTGCCAAACAACTCAGGATTTTCACCAGGGAATTCAATGTGGCCCTGGCCTTCTCGTTTCTTTTCGCAGCGGGCACTTATTTTGAGTTACCGCCGTTTTACTGGGCAATTGAGCTCAGCGATTCCATAAAGGAAACAGCGGCCGAAAAGTATGGCGAGCCGCCTTACGGACATGCTGAGCTTTCTACCTTGAAAACTTTCGCATCCAAGATGGGCTTTGATTTAGCGCTGAGTATGGAGCGTCTGAAAAAGGCAGGCGTCAGGTTTAAGAGCGAAAAACAGACGCTGCAAGAAATAGCTAAGCTGAACAAGATGACTCCCCAGCAGTTGTACATTACTATGAGACCGGAAAAAAGGGCAGGAGACGCCAATAAAGGCTTACCCGGCAATCCGCCTCCGGGATTGGGGAACCGGAGTCTGGCGGACATTTGTCAGGAATATAATCTGAATATCCCCGATATTTTACGAGGCTTGGGAAATAGCAATCTCAAGGCATCTTCAGAGATGACCCTCAAAGAGATCGGCAAACAAAACGATATCAGCCCTCACGAAGTTTACGTAATCATCGAGGAAACCGCGAAGAGGGGTCAGTGAATGGCTGAAAGAGACCCAAGGCTAAAGGTGTAGTGCCATGCCCGGGTAAACCGGAAAGGACTATAGATGACTAAACATGATCAGCGTCGTGTTCAGCTATAAATTCAATCTTCGCGGTATGCTCGGGGCCCTGGGGCTAAGATGGCTGGAAAAAGTGAACTGCTGGAACATATTCTCAATCCCCTCAGGAGATTTGGCCTGAATATCGTGGGGGCCTGTCGAGATCTCCTTCCGATCATACTCGTTATTTTGATCTTTCAATTGGCCGTGGTGCGCCAGCCTTTTCCTGATGTTTTGAATGTATTCGTCGGGCTCATTCTCGTCATTTTAGGGTTAGCCCTTTTTGTTGTGGGGCTGGAGATAGGACTCTTTCCCATCGGTGAGGCCATGGCGGAGGCCTTTGCCCTCAAGGGAAGCCTTTTCTGGCTGCTCCTGTTCGGATTCGGACTTGGTTTTTCCACGACCATCGCGGAGCCCGCTCTCATCGCAGTAGCGGAAGAGGCTTCAGAGGTGGCAGCCAAAGGGAAACTCATAAACTCTGATCCGGCATCCATGGAGTCCTATGCCCTGGGACTCCGGCTCACCGTGGCATTTTCGGTAGGCATTGCTATTTTGATGGGCCTCATACGAATTCTTAAGGGATGGCCTGTTCACTACCTGATCATCGGCGGATACATTGCCGTTATGATCATGACAGGCTTTGCGCCGAAAGAGATTGTGGGTGTTGCCTATGATTCTGGTGGCGTCACCACGTCCACGGTGACTGTGCCGCTGGTAACGGCCCTGGGAGTGGGCCTGGCCTCCTCCATCCGTGGGCGTAATCCGCTGGTGGATGGCTTCGGACTTATCGCGTTTGCTTCATTATTGCCCATCGTGTTCGTTATGGGTTACGGTATTGTTCTTTTTAGCTGAACTATGAGTACAGGGATGGAACTACTGATCACATTCGGTTATATGCTCGCACTGACGGTTACAGATGTCTTTCCCGTCCTGGCCTTGCTGATGTTTTTTCAGCTCGTGGTTTTACGGCGGCCCATACCGAACTGGAAGCGCGTGGTGGCGGGCTTTGTATTCGTCCTGGTGGGCCTGACCCTCTTTTTGGACGGACTGGAGACCGCTCTGTTTCCCATCGGTAAGATCATGGCGAAACAATTGTCATCACCCGAATTTGTTTTCGGCTCGAAAACCGCCCCGGCAGGCGCTCCCTGGCATGCCTATATATGGGTGTATGTCTTCGGCATATTGATCGGATTTTCCACGACTGTTGCTGAGCCGGCGCTGATCGCCGTATGCTACAAAGCGCACGAGGCCTCGCGGGGCAGTCTGAGCCAGTGGGGACTGAGATTGGCTGTTGCAATCGGGGTGGCCATTGGAATAGGCATCGGTACGTTTCGCATCGTGACGGGAACGCCGCTTTATATTTATATCATTGCAGGATACGTGATTGTCGTGATCCAGACGGTATTCGCGCCACGGGAGATTATCGCCATTGCCTATGATTCAGGCGGGGTCACGACCTCGACGGTGACCGTGCCGCTGGTTGCTGCCCTAGGCCTGGGGCTGGCGGAAACGGTTCCGGGTCGCGATCCTGCACTGGACGGATTCGGATTGATCGCCTTTGCAAGCGTCTTTCCCATAATGACCGTGATGGGGTACGCTCAGTTGGCACACTGGCTGGAGTTGCGGAGTCTAAGAGCCGCTAGGGAGGAATGACATGAAATTAAAGTTGATTGTCTCAATGGTAAAAACCACGGAAACCGATCGAATCATAGACGCCGCCAAGGCTTCCGGCGGGACGGGGGCCACCATCATTCCGGCGCGCGGTACCGGCATACACGAGGCAAAGACCTTCTTCGGTCTGACCCTTGAGGCGCAGACCGACGTGGTCCTCTTCCTCCTGGAAGAGAGGCTTGTGGAGCCTGTGCTGGGTGCCATTTACGAGGCCGGACGATTTAAAGAACCGGGCACGGGTATCGCGTTTGTGGTGGATGTAACCGGCGCCATAGGGCTGGAAAGCCAGATAGAACGCTTTGAGGAAATAGCGGAAAAGCGCTCATAAGTGCTCCGGGGTATGGGTATTCTTGGCTTCGATGTTTTCATAATCCTTAAGGTCCACGGGACAGGTGGGTAGGGAGATGTTATTGTGAAATTTCTAATGGGGCAATTAGTCTACGCTTTCGGGAAAAGACAAGAGAGAAACGTCAAGATGTTGATGAAGTTTTTTCTTATCCTGTTAGCGATGATTACCGTCTACAGTGTTCTGTTTCACTTCCTGATGGTACTGGAAAACAGAGAATTCAGCTGGATTACAGGCTTTTATTGGACCCTTACGGTCATGTCCACCCTCGGTTTCGGTGATATTACCTTCACCTCGGATTTGGGGAGACTGTTCTGTATGGTCGTGCTCCTGTCCGGTATCATATTGCTTCTCATCATGCTTCCCTTCACTTTCATTCAATTCTTTTATGCACCGTGGCTTGAGGCCCAGACAAGAGCCAGGGCGCCTCGAGAATTGCCCGAGGACACGAAAGGTCATGTCATTCTGACAAACTATGATCCCATCACCATGAATCTTATCGATAGACTGAAACAGTATCAGTATGAATATGTCATTGTTGCGGAGGACATACAGAAAGCACTGGAATTAGTCGACCTGGACTATAAAGTAGTGGCAGGTGAGTTGAGTGACCCGGAAACTTACAGACGTCTCAGGGCACAAAAGGCTGCCCTGGTGGTCGCCAATAGTAACGACATGATGAATACAAACATCGCCTTCACAATCCGGGAGATTTCTAAAGAGGTCCCCATAGCCGCAAATGCCGATCTGGATGATTCCGTGGACATTTTACAGTTGGCGGGGAGCACGTACGTTTTCCAATTCATGAAGCTATTGGGCCAATCATTGTCAAGAAGAGTGATCGGGACGAGCACCCGGGCAAACGTCATTGGAAGCATCGAATCCCTTCTCATTGCTGAGGCACCCGCCATGAGGACGCCTCTGGTAGGCAAGACTCTCCAGGAAAGCAGGCTGCGGGAGACAATCGGCATTACGGTTGTGGGCGTTTGGGAAGGGGGTACATTCAAAATACCTAACGCCACAACAGTGATCAATTCCACGACCGTCTTTCTATTGGCCGGATCAGCGGAACAACTTAAAAACTACGATAAACATTTCGGGGGTTATCAAAAATCCCCGGCACCGGTCCTTATCCTGGGAGGTGGCCGTGTTGGCCGCGCTGCCGCAGAGGCGCTGGAGGAGGGGGGCATTGATTATCGGATCATTGAGAAAAACAAGCGGCTCGTGGAAGATGACCGGTATATCTATGGAAGTGCAGCGGACATCAACACACTGGAACGGGCAGGGATCAAGGAGGCGCCATCGGTTATCATCACCACCCACGATGATCCCACAAATATCTACCTGACCATTTACTGCCGGAGGCTGCGACCCGATATCCAGATTATCAGCCGGGCTACCCTTGACAGAAGCATCTCAAAGCTGCACACGGCCGGGGCCGACCTGGTGATGTCATATGCTTCCCTGGCGGCCAATACCATACTCAATGTTCTCAAACCCGATGAAGTGTTAATGCTTGCTGAAGGGTTAAATGTATTCCGTGTTGGCGTGCATTCCTCTCTTTTGGGAAAATCCCTGGCTGAAAGTCAGATCCGCGTGCAAACAGACTGCAGTGTTATCGCCATAAACCAAGACGGAAAAATGGTTATCAACCCTGACCCCTCTGTTTGTTTTTGTGAGAATGATGAGCTCATTATGATAGGCGCCGATGATGCTGAAAAACGGTTTTTCAAGATGTATGAGGCCTCATTCTAGAAACAGTTGCTGAACATCCCTTAGATTGAGACTCATACAGACGACGATCACCCGTTCATTGGCCCGAATATGGGTGTCTCCCACGGCGGTTTGCCATTTTCCGTCTCGAAAGATGCCGCCGATGAGGATTTTTCCGTAAAACGAGGGGTCCAGTTTTGAAAGGGGGCGGCGCGTAATGGGCGAGTTGGGCGCTGCCACCAGTTCGACCACTTCAGCGTCAAAGCCATGAAGGTGGGCCACGGACAGCAATTCCCCCCTGCGGATGAATTTCAGGATTTCGTTACCCGCCAAAATTTTCTTGTTCAGCGCGATATCCGACCCACTGGTGGCCGCCAGCACCATATACTGTTCCTTGGTACACAGGGCAATGGTTTTGGTTCGATTGCCATGGGAATTTCCGTTTCCCGTTTCCATAAGATGTTTGGCCATGAGGCTGCTCAGGATATTGGTCTCATTATCACCAGTGGCCGTAATAAAGGTGTCCATTTCCATGAGTCCGGCGGATTTCAGCACGTCCAGGTCAGTACCATCCCCGTTCAACACCTCGGTATGCTTCAGTATGAAGGAGAGCCCCTCTGCTATTTTTTCATCCTTTTCAATGAGTTTGACCTGAACGGTTCCTTCAAGGAGCTCGGCCACACGCCTTCCCACCAGGCCGCCGCCCAGGATCATGACCCGATGACGCCGCTGCTCTCTGACCCCGGTCAGCTCCATCAGGCGGGGCAGATCTTCCCTGGCGGCCATGATAAACACCTGATCCTGGGGTAGAATTTCATGCTCGCCGCCGGGTATGCTGGTGGTGATGCCCCGTGCAATGGCCACCACGCGAAAATGGAATGCGTGATAAATTTTAGAGATTTCCTTTAATTTCTTAAAGGCCAGTGGCGAATCGTTGTCAATACGGGCTGCCATGACCTGCATCTGCCCATCAGCGATATCGATAATTTCATTGCCCGCCGTGAGTTTAATGAGCTTCACAATTTCCTGGGCGGCCAGCTCCTCCGGATGAATAATCAGATTGATCTTCAGATCGTCGGCCGTCAGTAAGGAATGCCTCAGACCGAACTCCAGGGAATGGACCCGGGCAATTTTCCGGGGTATGCCGAAACGATCGGCGATCAGGGAAGACAGCATGTTAACCGCGTCGTTGTCGGTCACAGCAATCAGCAAATCAATCTCTTCGGCATCCGCTTCCTTCCAGCAGTCGATGCTCATGGCGGTGCCTTGAACCAGTCGTGCGTCCATCTGTCCCTCTGCATAGCGGAGCAGATCGACATCCGGCTCGATAGCGGTTACGGCGTAACCTTCGTACGCCAGCCTTTTGGCCAGGTAGAGGCCGACGCCACCCAGGCCCAGAATGAGAATATTTTCAAAATGATGTTTTTTCTTTTCAAACATGCGGGACCTTCAAACCCTTCCTGCCTCGGCAGGACCTAAAAAGTTATCCCCTAAAGCAATTGTGGTTTCTTTGTCAAGGATTAATAAGTGAACAAGCATTTGTTGACAGAAGTCCGAAAAATAATTAAAAACAATAGCGGTGCAATGTGAAACTGAAACCGCAGGAGTATTTGGGGCTTTTAATGGTTTAAAAAACTGTCATCTTGAAAGGATATAATAATGGAATTTGATGGTCCGTTTCAAGCGGAAGATTTTAAAAAATGCGCAGATTTTCATGGGCATATCTGCCCGGGGTTATCCATCGGATACCGGGCAAGCCAAAGGGCTATGGAATGGCTCAAGGAAAACCGGGCTGAAGATGAGGAGATTGTGGCCATTGTTGAAACCAATGCCTGCGGTGCAGACGCGGTACAGGTTCTGACCGGCTGTACTTTTGGAAAAGGAAACCTTATCTTCAAAGATCATGGCAAACAGGTGCTGACGCTGCTGAGCCGGAAAAGCGGAGACGGGGTACGGGTTGCCCTGAAAGCCGGCGCTCTGGAATTAAATGAGGAACACCGGCAGCTCATGGACAAGATTCGAGCAGGGGATGCCACGGACATAGAGAAGAAGAGATTTCAGGAACTCCATCTCATGCGAAGCCGGAATATCATGGAGAACACGGAAGAAGCGCTTTTTGATGTGCGCGAAATCCATGAGGCACTTCCCCCCAGAGCAAAAATTGAACCTTCAAAACCTTGCGATCGTTGCGGGGAACCGACCATGGCTTCCAGGTTGAACGACACAGACGGCATGAAGCTTTGCGGCGGATGCCTGAAAGGGTAGGGCATCTAAAAAAATCGCCTTGATCATCGTTTGGGCCAGTAGGGGCGCCCCTTGTGGGCGCCCTGATCAGGGCAGGCACAAGACCTGATCAAGGCAGGCACAAGACCTGATCAGGGCAGGCACAAGACCTGCCCCTACAAGAGATCACAGTCATACAGGTAGTGAGGGGTGGCCGAAACGATGATCAAGGCCGAAAAAAACAATAATTTCTTAAACAGGAGTGAAGAATGGAACCAGTCAAAATAGCGGATGGAATCTTTAGCGTGGGCGTTACCGATTGGAATATCAGGGATTTTCATGGGTATTCCACCTATGAGGGCACTACGTACAACGCCTATCTGATCCTTGATGACAAAATTACCCTCATTGATACGGTCAAGAAGGAGTTTGGCGATCAGCTCCTGGCCAATATCAGCGCCATCGTCGACCCCAAAAAAATAGACTATATGATCAGTAACCACACCGAGATGGATCATTCCAGCAGTCTGCCCCGGGTGATGCACAAAATCGGTGAAGACAAGCCTCTTTATTGCTCCAAGATGGGGCAGAAAAATTTATCGAAGCATTTTTCCCAAGCATGGAATTATCAGCCGGTTGAAAATCTCGAGACCCTGTCTTTGGGAAAAAGAACCGTTACCTTCATGGAAACCCGAATGCTGCATTGGCCGGACAGCATGTTCACCTATGTGAACGAGGACAAACTGCTCTTTTCCAGTGATGCCTTTGGGCAGCATTACGCGGGGCCAGAAAAATTTGACGATCAGATCGGTGACGATATCTTTCCCCATGCAAAAAAATACTTCGCCAATATCCTGACGCCTTATGCCCCGCTCATTTTGAAACTGGTGGATACGGTGACGGAGATGGGCCTGCAAATTGACACCATCTGCCCGGACCACGGCATCATCTGGCGAAAGGACCCGTCAAAAATCATTAATCGCTACGTTGAGTGGAGTAAAATGGCGCCCAAACGGAAGGCCGTGGTGGTTTACGATACCATGTGGCACAGCACCGAAGCCATGGCCGAGGCCATTGTGGAAGCGCTGATCCAAGAAGGGGTGAACGCAAAACCCATGCATCTGCGGAGTTGTCACCGCAGCGACATCATAACGGAGGTTCTGGATGCCGGCGCTATTATTGTGGGGTCTCCCACTCTCAATAACGGTATGTTTCCGACTGTCGCTGATTTTCTGACCTATATGAAAGGGTTAAAGCCATTGAACAAGATCGCGGCTCCTTTCGGTTCCTTCGGATGGAGCGGTGAATCCGTAAAGCTGGTAAGCAAGGCATTGGAAGAAATGAAATTTGATGTCATTGATCCCGGGGTGAGGCTTCAATATGTACCCGACGAAAAAGGCTTGGCGGCATGTGCCGCCCTGGGGAAGAAAATCGCTGCGGCACTGCCTGGTAAGTAAACCTGAAGAAAGTGTTCCGCCATGAAATGGAAAAAGTTTTTCAATCCGGTCGGGAATATGGACTCGGCGGAAGCCCGGGCCTATATAACGGAGCGTCCGGAAGGGACCTACACCCTGCTGGATGTCCGTCAGATGCGCGAATATGAAGAAAGCCGAATACCGGGGGCCACCTTGATTCCCCTGCCACAGCTTTCTGATCGCCTCAAGGAACTGGACCCTGAAAAACCTGTTCTGGCCTACTGTGCCATCGGCGGCAGAAGTCGCGCCGCTGTGCAGCTTCTGGCAGGACAGGGGTTCAAGGAAGTGTACAACCTGCGAGGCGGCATCAAAGCCTGGAACGGCTTGACGGCGGAAGGGCCGGTTGATTTCGGAGGTGAAATTTCCAATGTGAAAGAGATGTCTCCCGTTGAGGTGGTTGATTTTGCCATGGGCATGGAAAAGGGGTTGGCGACGTTTTATGTTCTGGCGGCCCGTAAATGTGGAGACAAAGCGGCGGCCGATTTGCTGAAAAAGCTTGCCGGTTTCGAGGAGAAGCACGAGCAAAAGCTTCTGGGATTGTATGAAACCCTCAAAGGTGCAGCGGAAAACCGGCAGTTATTTGAAGGGGAAAGCCCCTCGGTCATGGAAGGTGGTTTTGATACCATCGATTTCATGGAAAAAAACCAACCCCTCATGGAGACAACCGCCGATGTGCTTTCTCTGGCCATGATGTTGGAAAGCCAGGGCTTCGACCTCTATGTCAGGCTTGCGGGCTATTTGGATGACGAAGAAAGTCGGGCCGTGCTCCACGGGATTGCTGATGACGAAAAAGCACATCTGAATGCCCTGGGGGAGATGATCGAGGCCCTTATTCAACCCGTTTGAATTTTTCCTTCACAGCGCTGCAAACCGGACAGTTATCCTTGGGTGCATCCTCCGTCACAAACCCGCAAACCTGGCATACATAGTAGTCGGTTTCCCGGTCCGAGAGCATGTCGTTCATGGCCTTCTTGTAGAGGTCGGCATGACCGCTTTCCACGTCCCGAGACCTGGAAAAGGCCTTGGCAATGGATTCTTTCCCCTCATCTGTAGCGTCCTTAATGAGTTTCGGATATTCTTCCACATTGGCGTTGATTTCGTTACCAAAAGCCGTTTCCAGGTTTTCCTCTGTTGATCTGATTTTGCCGCGCATCAACTCCAGATACCGGCGTGCATGTACGGACTCGGCGTTTGAGATCGCTCGAAACAAGTGAGCGATCTGGGTGTAACCTTCGGCTTCCGCTTTTTTGGCGAAGGCCTCATTTCGAACCGCGGCCTTGGATTCTGCGGCAAATGCATAGGCCAGGTTTTTTTCCGTCAAATTTGCCATCCTGTTGACCTCCTTAAATAGTGCGCATTTTTTGTGCCACAATATGGCACCAAGTGAAACCCAAGTCAAATATTCACGCAAAAAGTTTGCGCTTTTGGGTAAAATCCATTTTAATGGGCCTGCAGGCGACTGAAACAATGTAATAAGGAATATTTCTATGCCCCATATCAATAAAAAAGCCTTGGACCGAAAGGTTATACTATCCGATGGAAGCGAAATAAAACTGAGCCAATTCTGGGAAAAAGGAACCGTTGTGCTGGTGTTTCTTCGACACTTCGGCTGACCCTTCGCCAGGAAGCAAGTGGCGCAGTTGCGCGACAAAGCAGCGGATTTCGAAAAAGCGAGGGTTCGAGTGGTGCTGGTTGGAATGGGTCCCCCCAAGGAGTCCAGAGAGTTCCTGGAACGTTTCAAGGTCCCTTTTCCCATGATCTGTGATCCCGAGCGAAGACTTTATGACATTTATGGTCTCAAAAAAATGGGCACTCTCGATTTTCTTTCGCCATCCCTGGCACTGAAAAGCCTGTCGGCTGTTGCTCAAGGGAATATGGCGGGAATGCCCGAAGGGGATGTGAAACAACTGGCGGGGGTGTTTATTATCGATAACTCGGGGCATGTTCGATTTCGTCATCTTTCCGCTGACCCTGCGGACTTTCCGCCGGCTGAAGATGTGCTGAGGGCGCTCGAGTCCATTTCGTAAACTCCAGTTTCAGAGGGAGGAAGCCATGGTTGAATGGAAAAAAACCGGCTGTGTGTTGTGTGCTCAGAATTGCGGGCTGGAGGTGCGGGTGGAAAACAACCGCATCACAAAGGTCAAACCGGATCGGGACAATCCCCGAAGCCAGGGATATGTTTGCCGCAAAGGACTCAATGTCATCTATCACCAGTACCCCGGGGACCGGCTGACCGAACCGCTTAAGCGGGTTGGGAATGATTTTGAACCCATCAGCTGGGGTCAGGCCATGACGGAAATTTCCGAAAGGATTGGAGCACTCGTCAAAACTCATGGTCCCCGGAGCCTGGCCTATATGGGGGGCAGTGCTCAAGGCGGTCACTTCGAGGTGGCGTTCGGGCTGAACCTTCTCAGGGCCATGGGTTCCCAGTACTATTACTCGTCGGCCGGACAGGAATTCAGCGGTGCATGGTGGGTATACGGCAGGATGCTGGGAAAGCAGTACAATGTGGCCTTGCCGGATGAACACGGCGCTGAAATGCTCGTGGGGTGGGGCTGGAACGGCATGATGAGCCACCAGATGCCCCGGGCCCGAAAAGTGCTTACGGATTTCAGTAAAGACCCCGAGCGCCTACTGGTGGTGGTGGATCCCAGAAAAAGTGAAACGGCGTCCATTGCGGATATTCATCTGGCGGTTCGACCCGGGACGGATGCCCTTCTGGCCAAGGCCATGATTGCGCTGATTCTTGATGAGGGTTGGGAGAATACGGATTATATCCGTAACCACGTGTCTGGCTGGGAGCAGGTAGCGCATTGGTTTGAAGACTTTGATGTAAAAGCGGCCCTTCGGGTTTGTGGCCTGGATTACGATCAGGTGCATCAGGTCTGCCGGCTCATGACCACCCGGCGATGGTGTCTGCATCAGGACCTGGGTATCTACATGGGGCGAAACAGCACCCTGAACTCCTATTTCCTGAATATTCTGGGAGTTATCTGCGGGATTTTCTGTGTACCCGGCGGCAACGTGATTCCCGGTATGGTTATGCCCATGGGGTTTCATGCGGATGAGCGGAATCCCAAGATCTGGCGCACGGTAACCACCGGCATGCCGCCTGCTGCAGCCGGTTCTTTCCCCCCCAACGTGATGCCTGAAGAGATTCTGAGTGACCATCCGGACCGGTTGCGGGCGGTTATGGTCAGCGCTTGCAATCCCCTCAGGTCCTACGCCGATACACAAGCCTTTGAAGCGGCCTTTAAAAAACTGGACCTGCTGGTGGTCAATGAGATCGTAATGAGTGAAACGGCCCGATTGGCCCACTACGTGCTGCCCTGCCGCAGCTACTATGAATCCTGGGACGGCACCTTCTTTCCCTGGACTTTCCCCAAGGTTTTTTTTCAAATGCGGGGGCCTGTGGTGGAACCTGACGGTCAGTGTCTGGAAGCGGCCCAGATTTTTGCCATTCTGGCTGACCGGCTGGGATTGGTTCCGGAGATTCCGGAAGATCTTCATCGTGCGGCAGGCGGCGAACGACTCGCTTTCGGCGCAAAGCTGATGCAATGGGCAGCATCGGAACCCCGGGCCATGAAAAGTATGCCTTTTGTGCTGGCCAAGACCCTGGGCCGCGTGTGGAACAGTGCGGCGTTGCCAGCCTTGTGGGGGATGTTGATGACCGCACCGGAAACATTTCGAAATAACGCCGCCAGGGCAGGATTTGAGGCGGGGATGGATCAGGGGGACCGCATCTTCCAGGCTCTCATGGATAATCCCCAGGGACACTGGGTTGGTGAGGTCGATCCGGATGACAACATGGCCGCTGTTAAAACCCCTTCCGGGAAAATTGAGGTCCACATCCCTGAGCTGGCAGACCAGGCTCACAAAATCAATGCCGCAAGCGAAAGCGAAGGACTGCGGATGCCCGATGAATTTCCCATGATCCTGAATGCCGGAAGGCACATGGATTACAATGCCAATACGCTGATGCGGAACCCCGAATGGAACCGGGGAAAGCGGGCGTGCACCGTGGCGGTCCATCCGGATGACGCGGCGGCTCTGGACCTTCTCGACAGGGATTCAGTGCAGGTGGTGACCGAAGCCGGCAAAGCGGTGGGAGAGCTGCAGGCTTCCCGGCAGGTACGGCAGGGCACGGTATTGATTCCCCACGGGTTCGGGCTCAGCTATGAAGGCCAGGTTTATGGTATCAACGTCAACCGGTTGACCAAAAATACCCATCGAGACCCATTGGGCACGCCGTTGCATCGTTACATGCCCTGCCGGTTGGAGAGGGTTGACTGAAGTATGGCTAAGGGTTTCATCCAGATTGCTGGGGAAATATTTCTTGACTTCCAAGGTCTTTTATTGTCTCATAAAAATCAGGGTTTTTAACCGTTTACCTCCATATCAGGCCAACTATGACGACCTGCTTCAAATTCTGCACATTCTTCTTTCAAAGGTCTCGGGACGTCCTCTTGGTTCTGATCTCGACATGTTCCTCCCTATCTTAAGAGCAGAGAAAATAGAGAGGGGGTCATTATGCCTTATCATGTTAAAAGAAAGAAAATAAAGCAAAAAAGATTCACTAAGAAGGCAGTAAAACTATACTTATGGCTGACAATATTGTGCTTCCTGATTGCCGCAGCAGTTTCTTTTATTACCGGAGAGGTGCCTACTCTTGTCCGGGAAAAAATTGATGGCGCCCTTATCGCAGAGGCCGAGAAGACATTAGGGAGGCCGTTGAAACAGAGTGATCTCGGTCTCATCGAAAAAACACTCGGCGTCAAGATAAACCCTGCCTCATTGGGCGGTGGCAAGGGGAGGGCAGGGGCATCTGGAAAAGGAAAAATTGACGACGATTTCTTAAATCAGATCAAAAAGGCCTATAGAGGAAAGATAAGCCCCGCTGATATTGAAAAAGCCAGGAAGGCCTATAAGTCAGGGAAGGCAAACCCTGCGGATATTGAGCGGGCCAGACAGGCCTATAAGAGTGGAATGGTCGATCGGAGCAGTGTCAAGAAGGGAAAAAAGGCATATAACCGTTGAAACGAAGGACAGGTCCGGTTTAAACCTAAACCAAGACCTCCTGAAAAAGGGGCGCAGGATCTCCCCAGCATTGCCCACAACGCCTACATATATTTTTTCAAACGGGGGGCATGCGTAAGCCTCCCTCTTTATCGGGATGAGGAATAATGAATATTCTTTTTGTTTGCAGTGCAAATGTAAGCAGAAGTTTTTTAGCTGAAAACCTGCTTAAACGAGAGCTTGAGAAAGAAAACATAAAAGATATTTCGGTGGCTTCAGCGGGCCTGAATACATTTAATCTCAATGAACCTGACCGGAAAATGGTTGCCCACCTCTCAGAAATCGGAATACCAAATGTAGACCACAGACCGAAACAGATTTCAAAACAGGATGTCGACTTGGCAAACGTTATCCTGGTTATGGAGATGGACCATGCAAAAAAGATTATGGATCTGTGGCCCGAGGCAAAACCCAAACTACAGGTCTTCGGCAGGTTTGTGTCAGCAGGTCCGAGTATAGATGATATTGTGGACCCATTTGGTAAATCTTCATATCATTATCGGCTTGCCATGTCACAAATCACTTTGGCCATTAATAATTTAGTGGAACTACTATTGACGAAGCGCAAAAAGACGCAAAATTCACAATAATTCAAATTGCTCCGTAGTGATATCATTTGCGAGGTCATCACTATGTGAAAAGCCTGAAAGAAGTCCTTTTTGCAGACAATTGCGAGTTCAGGAATTTAGGAATTGAAATCTGAATCTTTTCCTTACCTTAATCCAACAAGAGAAGACCCATAATGAGGGCTAATTTACACGCTGGAAAGTTAAAACAAGCTTATTTGGAATTAGAAGGGAGGAAGCTTAACCTAAAACATCTTCAGGAAAATAGAGGTCGGTACCTTAAGATGTTAGAGTTTATACTACCTGCACCCTTTTCAGTCAAAATTCTGGATATAGGTTGCGGCTTTTGCTATTTAACAAAATTCCTTAAGCTTCAACAACTTGATGTCGTTGGTATAGATTTTTTTTATGGGGATATACCTGCAGTTCGATGTGAAAAAAACGAAATTCCTTTCTTCCAATTGAATATTGAGGCAGATGATTTTCCTTTCGAAAAAGATGCTTTTGATGTGATTCTGTTTGGGGAGGTATTAGAGCACCTCACCTATTCTCCCATTACCCCTCTGAAAAAAATACGAAACGTTCTGAAAACAGGGGGGAAATTGATTATCACCACTCCCAATGCGCTTAGCCTGATTAACGTCTTCAAATTATTGGCCGGCCATAACCTGTATCCGGACTTGAAGAGATTTTGTCAAGAGCCACTCTATTACAAGGGAAAGAGCTTCTTTTACAGGCATAACAGGCTGTATACCCTAAAGGAGTTGAAAGAACTTACCTCTCGATCAGGGTTTAAAATACTATCCTCAGGGTTCATTAGACAGGGTATCTACAGGAAAGATCTACTGGAAAAGGTTGTTTTAAAATCTCTGATCTTTCCTCTTCTATTCGCTTTCCCTCAATTTCGGGATTTTTTATGGGTAGTAGCGGAAAAGCAGAGGCCATAAGCAATATGAAGCTTCTTAGAACCCCGATATCGGTTAGCCTGACAATAACCAACAGGTGTAATCTCCGATGCAAGTATTGCAGCCATTTTACCAGTCCGGGTGATGTGGGCAAAGATTTGCCATCGGAAGAATGGCTTCGTTTTTTTGAGGAACTCAATCGGTGCGCGGTCATGCGCGTAACGCTCGGCGGTGGTGAACCCTTTTACCGCGAAGATCTCGGGGCGATTATCAAAGGGATTGTCCGCAACCGGATGAGATTCGATATCCTCAGCAACGGAACCTTGATCACAGATAGTATAGCAGCCTTTTTGGCCTCAACCGGGCGTTGCGACGGGGTGCAGGTCTCAATCGACGGTTCAATCCCGGTGACACATGATGCCTTCAGGGGCAAGGGAACTTTTTATAAGGCTATTAAGGGGATCGAGTCCCTTCAGAGAAAAGATATCCCGGTTCAGGTAAGGGTTACGATTCACAGGAAAAATGTCAACGATCTTGATGGAATTGCACAGTTGCTATTGGAAGAGATAGGCCTTCCTAATTTTTCAACCAACACTGCCTCCTATATGGGACTGTGCCGCCAGAATTCCGAAATGGTCCAACTTACAATAGAAGAGCAATCCATGGCCATGGAGAAGCTTCTATGGCTTAACATGAAATATGACGATCGTATTAGCGCGAATGCCGGTCCACTAGCCGATGCCAGGAACTGGCTTATGATGGAGCATGCCCGTCGACAGGGCAAAGAAGGAAGATTTGGGGCCGGTTGTCTCAGCGGCTGCAATGGACCAATGACCGCGATTGACGTGAGGGCAGATGGAATGATGGTGCCCTGTATCCAGATGAGCCACATGGAATTGGGCCGGATAAACCGGGATGACCTCAAGGAGGTCTGGCAACATCACAGAGAGTTGAAGAGATTCAGGTCCCGCATAAACATCCCCCTGACCGATTTCGAATTCTGTAAAGGGTGCGATTATGTGAACTACTGTACAGGGAACTGTCCAGCATTAGCTTATCAGACCGTGGGGGAGGAGAACCACCCGAGTCCTGATGGATGCCTGAGATACTTTCTCGATCAGGGGGGCAGGCTCCCGGATGACGAGCTGTTGCACGGTGATATCTGATGTTGGACTTAAATAATATAGTCAGGGCTTTGAGGTCTATTTCAAAGTTAGATGTGAAACCGTCCGACATCGCTTCTCTACTGGACTATTCAGAGAAAAATGCCTCCTGGGAGCTGCTTCTAGCGGTTGCAGGAACAGAGGGGGTTGCTGAACTATTATATTACCATCTGAAAAATTTAAAGCTGCTTGACGTTCCGCCCGAACCGGTTATCAGAGAACTCGAAGACGCATACAGACAGACAACGAGGCATGTTTTTGCCACTATCTCAGCCTTGAAATCAATCTCTGTCAGGGCAGCACAAGCCGGGATTCCCGTCCTGGCCCTGCAGGGGATAACCCTGATCAAACTTTACAGGGACCCAGGCATACGGCCTCTTCTCGACGCAGATTTGATGATCAGGGACCACCATAGGGAAAAATTCAGGCGGCTGTTGTTGGACGAGGGGTTTTCCATCCCTTATCCCGTTTACCCGGACCTTTTATTTAAGGACGGCGTATGGATTGACATTCATACCCACATCCTCAACCTGAACCGGATCAGGAACAGACAACACCTCTTTCCCAAAGACCTTCATACAATGTGGGAAAGGGCCACCCCCTTTTTTGGTAACAATGAAGGCATGTTACGTTTAGATCCCTTTGACAATTTCGTATGCCTTGCAGCCCATGCCTTAAAGCACAGCTATTCTCGGCTGATCTGGCTGACAGACCTTCATGAGGCCCTGAATGCGCTGATCATGACCTCTGGCGGGTGGGAAAAAGTAGTTAAACGTGCAAGCTTCTGGCGGCAGGAAAAAACCGTCCTTTATGCCCTCCTTATATTGGAGGGTATCTTTCACCAAAAAATTCCAGATTGGGTCAAAGCAAGACTGGGAATTGAGCGAATGGGACTTATGGAAAAGTATCTGATCGGCCTAAAACTGAATGGATTCTCTTCAGATCGATATTGCAATGCCCTATGGATATTTACTATCAGGGGGTTCTGTCCCAAGGTCAGGTTTTTGGCAGAGACCCTTTTTCCCCGAAAAGAGATAATGGCCCAGATTTTCCGTGATGAGCCGGAAATAGGCCGGCCCTCGCTGTTAGCAAGACGAACTACTGTAGCTTTTGGGTTGTTGTGGACTGATCTGAGCCAGGTCTTCAGGCTCTCAATAGGCTCTTCCAACAGGTTGGCTACCCGTTGCAAGTTGCCAGGTCACGTTAGGCATAAAGAACGGAAATTTAGAGTGAGTATTCCCTGGGTATTCGATAGGAAAAAGTGATCTAATGGACTTGACGATTCGGGTTGCACAGAACCGGATGACTATCAAAATTTAGTACCACTCCCGCATTTATGACCCGCATAGTTTCCATTGTCGCAGGAACCGCTGAGCGCTTTATTTCCATTATCGCAGTTCCCGTATCCACCGCCGCCGCCACCAGTATCTTTATTCCCGTTATCGCATCCGGCAGCACTATTGCCGTTTGTGCAGGCGGCCGCTGCATAGGCAATACCCCCGCCCAAATCAAAGAGCCGGGGGGCTTCGTACGGGACCCGCTCATTGTTTTTTTCCTGGTTCGCCATCTCATCCCCCATCAATTCAGGTTAAATACGAACCTACATTATCTTCCTTTGAAAAATGAAAATAACGTAGGGGCACATTGTCACACGCCCCGGAAAAAAAGTCAAACAGTTTTAGTTTGGTCTGAGCCGAAAGGCGATGGAAAAAATGGATGTGACGGGCTAAAATCATGGAAAGCGCTTTCTTCTTGGATACTTCCTCAAAAAATGTCTCATCATCTTTGACAAGAAAGCAAAAACTAACAATTGGGACGCCTGAAGTAATCGCCGCATCTTCAAGTCCGTTCAGGGAGTCCTGTTGATGAAATGGGGACGGGAATACGCGGTAACCACCATTCCGGGGACTGATAATGGGGCCATCATCGGAAAATATCTGGTAATCACTGCATATCTGTGAAATAGTGCTCTTCCCCGACCCTGAATCTCCAAGAAAGAGATGCCCCCGCCCCTCTTTAACCAGAGCTGCCGCATGGAGAAAGCAGTTTCCCACTTCGCCTAAGACCTCGGCAAAATATAGCCAAAAAAGGAAATAGAGAGACCGGAAATCCGCCAAACCATCTCTTAGAATGTAGATCTGGCCCCTTGCGGTCTCGGGAGAATACACAAGGAGGCCATTGAGGAATCGGGTGCAGACGGTCTCCTTGCTGAAAGGAAGATGTGGAGAGACTTCCCCAATCTCCTTGAGCCATTCAACCACTTCCGGATTAGAGACAGGACTCAAAACCGGTGCATGGGAAGTCGGATCCTGATTTCGCTTGTTGAAAGGCCCCCGTCTTATGGAATCGGACAAGAAGCTGACCTTTAAATGGGCATCCGTTCGTTCTTTCCTTGTAATGAACCCTTCAAAAAAATAGTCATATACATGCGCAATCGCTTTGGTCTGGCCCTGGAAGACAACAGTAATATGGGTGCCGGCCAGGTTGAGCGTTATCCTCATAGGTCCTCCCTCGGACTAATCCGCCTGGAAGAAGGGAATTTTCCAGCATCGAATAGCCTCTGACACAGGAAATAAGGGGCGTAGAACTCACCGGTAAGGGCGTACGCATTTGCCCGGCAACCACCTAAGCATTGGAACTTGAAGATACAGTCATGACAGATCCCCTTGAGCTTCGAAGGAAGGGATTGGCGCAGGTCCTTTAGGATCGGATTATTGTTCCAGACACTGGAAACCGAATCACGCTGAATATTGCCCATTCGAAGTTCCGGAACCGTCTGGCCAATGCCGCAGATAGAGAAATCCCCATTAGCGAGAATTCCTAAGATATTCAAAATCCGACAGTTTGCGGTCCCACCCCTTTTTATCGTTTCAATAGACCTGAAAGTCAGGGGAAGATCGAAAATGATTTCAAGGTTCTCCGGCCGGGGGTATTTTTCTTGCACCAGGCGGTAAAGGCGGATGAGTTCTTCAAGCCCTAAATTGTCCCCCCGGGCAAAGGCCTTTTTCCCTCTCCCGGTGGGAATCAGATGATTTATCTTTAAAGATCTGGCCCCCAACTCATCACTCAAACGAATAACCCCTTCTACTTCCTCACTGTTTTTCCGTTGTAGGGTCATCATGATCTGTGAACTCACACCGGCCTTTGAGAGAAGACGAAGCCCTTCTAATGTACGGGCGAAACTTCCCTTAACGCCCCTGATCTCATCGTGGATCTTTTCAGAAGCTGCATCAACACTGACAGATACCTGTTGGACCTTAGTGGATCTAAAATGGCTGATGATATCTTCTTCCAAAAGGGTGCCGTTGGTCTCTATAGATACCCTTAACCTTTCGGCATCCAAAAAACTGAGAAATGAGGGTAATTCGGGGTATAAGAGCGGTTCTCCACCGGTAATCTTGACACTTTGAAGGCCTAATGATTTGGCCTCTGAAACGGTGCGTTTCAAAGAGTCTAAAGGGAGGCCGTTCTGTTGGCCCTGCGAAAACTTGGGGGAAATCCAACAGTGGGAACAACAGAGGTTACAGGAATCAGTCTGGTAAATATAGAGGCTGGACAGTTGAAAGGTTGGTTCTTTGGTTGGCATCAGATCGGCTGATGGCAAGGGAGTGACCTATTACCCATTATCCTGGGGAGATATAAACCCGTTTTCTTTGAGTTGTTCAAAAAAAGCTTCCACATCCTTTCGGGCCTGCTCTTGGTCTACATCAGGATAATGCCCATGAATGTGGCCGATCGCCTGCCCGACATCCCCTTTCTTTTTTAATATCAAAAAGGTCTCTTTGCCAGTGGGGTTCATATATTTGAGGTTACCCGAATCCGGATCAAACAGAAATGCCCCATCATCCTCTTCTCTGTACACGATCTCTTTATTTATTGTGAAGAGTTGATCAAGGTCCATTTTACCTTCGTAGGAATTCATACGCTAACCGCCCCCACATCATTTAAGCCGGATAAGAAGAGGATGCAATCCTCGTAGGCCTCGGTATGGGAAACAGCATATTTTTTTTCAATCAAGCTCGATATTTCTCGAGGGGTGTTTTGTCCGTTACAGGAATCCCAGACAAACTTTCCCACCTGATTCATTTTGCATATAGGCTGTGTCTCTCCCGGAGATTTCCTGAAAAGTTCGGTCTTATCCCTTTCGGTCCGGCATAAGACCGATGGATCCCTTTCCGGTCTTGATTTTTCAATCAGGTCTCTTTCTAAGTTCCGAACAATTCCTTTTATCTGCGGGAATCCTGCGTGTAAAGATTTAACGCCTGAAAGCAGGACACCTGAAAACGTGCCTGCAAGGGTCAGGATAAAGCCCCTTCTCCCAAACAATATACGCCTTCTATGATCCATGACACCCTCCTCTGAAAATGGACACCTGTTATTTTGGATTATAGTGATGAGGACAGAGATTGTCAATAAGGTTGTCTTGGAACCTGAAAATCGTTCGCAAGCCCTTGGTTATTTGTCAGAATTTATATGGTTGTTCTTAGATAAAAGTCTCAGATGCCTTTCCAGAATGCTGCCCAAGATAACAATAAATACGGCCTGAATGAGTAACAGAACAGCGTTAAGCGTATCGGCATGACGAAGAACCAGTGCGCTGATGCAGAGTGTGATGGCAAAAGCATAGATAAAAAATACGGCCTTCCTTTTGTCTCCCAAGACATAGAATAAACGATGCTGGAGGTGATCCTTTCCCACATACGCTATCCATTCCCTGAAATTCAAAACCTTTCCTTTCAAAATCCGGTGTGCGGTGATGTAGGTCATATCCGCAATAAGGATCCAGAAGATCAGAAGAGGTGATGCAAAAGAGACGACCGGATTGTTATCACCTGACCACCAATGCCCATACACTGCAAGGGTGGCCAATACGAAACCGATAAATGTACTCCCCCCGTCCCCTAAGAAGATAGAAGACCTCTCTTTCATCTTGAAGTTGTAGGGGAGGAAACCGAGACACCCCCCCATCATTGACAGAGCGATCCAGCCGAAGAACGGTTGATCTGTCAGAAAGGCCAATAACCCTAAGAAAAAAGAGATAATAGCCCCCACACCCGCAGCAGCACCATCCATGCCATCCAAAAAATTCATGGCATTGGTAATCCCTACGATCCAAATAAAGGTCAACACAATGTTACCGATCTTACCAATAAGCCCTAAACTCAACGGTATAACGGTCACGGTTATTCCAAAAGAGATTACCAAACCAGCACTCAGGAGTTGGATCAGGAGTTTGAGCGATGCAGGTATTTCTCTAATGTCGTCAACAATTCCCACAATAAAAATCATTGCTGAAGCAAAGAGGATGACGATCAATTCCACAGAATAGATTCCGTTTATTAGAATACCTAAGTTAAAGGCTAAAAATACCCCGGCCCCACCCAGTAACGGGGTCGGGTTTCCATGGATTTTTCTATGATCGGGTTCATCTAAGATTCCCCATTTGATGGCAATACCTCTGAGAAGTGGCATAACAGAAAAACAGAGTCCGATAGAAAGACCAAGGATATACGCCCATCGATAACCCGCATTTACAAAAAAGAGCCTGATAAGTGGGACCAAGAGCAGAAGGGTCAAGAACAGACCTACTGGATAGATTTTGGGTGAAATGCCTAAATCAAGTCTTTTCTTCATCCGTCAAATTCCTAGCAATTTTGATACTTCATGTGTGACCCGACTGATATCTTCGTCCGTTAGAGATGGATAGATCGGAATGGAGAGAGAACCCTTCCAGATCTTTTCTGTTGCAGGATAACCGCTCAGCTTTAAGTACCGGTGGATTGGCATATAAACCGGCATTGCGCACATAATCCCTTTGCCTTCCAGGGCACCGATTTTAGGCTTTACGTCTTCCTTCAGACCAATTATGTACCGGTAGTATATATGGCCTTCATCCCTCAAGGGCAACTGGGCCGGAAATTTTTCAAAGGCAGTGTAATAGTCGCGTGCAATTTTCTTTCTCCTCCTAATAAAATCCGGAAGTTGTTCTAATTGGCAGAGGCCCATAGCGGCCTGCATATCGGTCATCTTGTAATTATAACGGACAACCAGGTCCTCCTTATGGTCATATTCCCTGAGATCCCTGATCCGGTCTAATAAGTCCCAGCTGTTTGAAACAACCATACCCCCTTCCCCTGTGGTCATCACCTTGGTGGCGTAAAAAGAGAGAATAGCTGCATGACCGAAAGCACCAACCTGTCTACCTTTGTATCTCGCCCCCACTGCCTGAGCACAGTCTTCTATGACCGGTATGCCAAAGGACGTCAGTTCGGTAAGGTCTGCCGGCTGGCCAAAAAGATGGGGAACAATGATGGCTTTTGTGTTCCCGCCCAATCTCTTTTTCACGTCAACTGGATCAATATTATGGGTGCGAGGGTCTGCTTCGGCCAATACCGGTGTTGCCTTTACATACCGAACAGCGTTAAGGAGGGCAGAACAGACATAGCTGGGAAAGATGACTTCGTCTCCTGCGCCTATGTCCATGGCAAGGAGCGTCAGGTGTAGGGCCGCTGTCCCTGAGCTACAGGCCACCGCACCTTTCACGCCGATTTCTTGAGCGACCGACTGCTCGAACCGTGAAACTGTTTGGTCCTGGGCGATATGCTCCGAGGCAATGACCTCGGAGACAACCTTGATTTCCTTATTACCCAAGGTAGGCTTGGAGTGGGGAATCAGGTCCAAATAAAACCTCTTTTCTTGCCGAGGCCCTTAGATATCCAAAAAGAGCCTGAGAGCAGAAAAGGCCTCTGCGTACTTCACCCTCCCCTGGATACCTCTAAAGGTAGCGGCCGATCGGGCTATCTCGACAATGGAAAGATCTTCAATATTGGTTTTCATCACCTGGGACTGATGGGCCTCAAGCGCTTTTATCTTTTCTTCAAGGGTTTCGGAAATATCCACGAAAACATGTGGGATAAAATTATTCGTTGTTGGCACTTCATAAAAAAGGACGTTCTTAACGTACCGGGTGGCAGAAAGCACCGATTGATTCACCTTGCGGTGGTCCTGGTGTGTGTCATCAAAAAAATTCACAAAGATAAGGTCGGGTTTAACGATCTTAATATGGCTTTCGACTGTTTGAATGATTTCTCTGCCTTTGTGAAGCAGTCCTGTGTCCTGATAATCGCCCCAATATATATCTTTGGCGCCGACGATTTCCGCAGCTTTCACCTGCTCGGCGTATCTTGTTTCAATATTACCTCCCTTTTCACCTTTGGTGATGAGGAGTAGAAATACGTTATGGCCTCTCCGTACATAGTTGATAAGGGTTCCGCCGCAACCTATTTCAATATCGTCAGGATGGGCGCCAACGGCTAAAATATTCATCGTCTCCCTCTCAAGATGGCCAGGCTTTTTTCTCCATGGTTCAAAATAAGATCGATCACCGACATGTAAGCGACAAACTCCCCAAAACGCTGGTCGTATACAGGGTGTTTATAATCCTGGAAGATTACGTCAATACCAGCAGCCCTGAATTTCTCCAGGTCCATATATTGTCTGCCGCCGCTTCCAGCGAGATAGGTTTCTGCTTTAAAATGCCCTGTTAGTGCAATAAGTCTCTCGTCCGGATCACTTGGAAAATCCCCCAGCTCAGAGGCTACGAAAATAGGCGTATCAATCCCGAGGATCTTAGCCAGTCTGGTTACCACAAGAATATTCAATTGAGATATGAACTGCCAGGCATGAGAGAATATCTCATGGAAAAAATCGTCTAAATAATGATAACAGAGCGCTTTTTTGTAATTGCTTAAAATCGCCTGTCTTTGCTTATGCTGCCATTTTACCGTGCTATTGATTGTCACCTCATTGATCAGTTGAGGAAACTTGTACTTAACCGGAACAGTCAGCCATTGCCACCCATGGGCCGTTTTTATTTTGTTCCTGTTCTGCCACTCGTTCTTCTTGAACTGCACATTATCCAACAATACGAAGACGTCTGCCGCCAGGATTTTGTCAAAATAGCCAAGCCAAGGCAGGTATTGCGGTTGATGAACAGACACAATCATCGATCTTTACCTTTCCTGACACTCACAAATTCTACTGCTTGACCTTTTGACCCGCATATTCCAGTGCTTCTTTCATGTCCTGTTTGACTTGTGGATCATTCAAGATATTTTTCATCTCATTTCTCCCGGTTTTGGCAATGAATTCGACGCCCTCCTTGACATTCTTCTTGACCTTGGTAACCACATCGTAGTCAAACGCCATCCTTGTCGTTTCTTTAGCAGCTCTGACTATCCCATATTCTATCCCTTCCCTGACCTGCTGCTTAACTCCGATCTCCGCGATAAAAAAGACTACCAGCAACATTATGCCCCAGGGCACTGCCATCACTAAATGCCTGACAAACAACCTCCCCAATCCATCCTCTTTCATTGCCTGCCCTCCTTTTCTGGCGTTTCGGTGAATATTGTGAAACTCAGGTGGAAAACAACCTATTTAGTGCCTGAACGAAAACTAGGATTTTTTGTCAAGATCAAGGAAGATCAAAATTTTAACCACAGGAATACATTTAGTATTTCGAGGATTAAAATTTTTATCTGACGCAGAGATTGGCAAAAAAGACAGTTTTCGGTCGGGTACTATTTAAAAACGACAAAAATAGGATTTGAAAGAAGGGCGCCGCACCCTCTGACATCAATCCTGTAATATATCTTTTGGCCGGGCTTGAGATACTCGTCTTCATAATCGATCTTCATGGGTAAGGGGCTGTTAAAGGTTTCTACCACTCTTCCGGATCTAATCAACTTTACGCTTACATGGTTTTTTGTGGGCATTTTAGAGGACAGAAAAATATGAATCTTAGGATGTTCATTGAGCTCGATTTCGCCGCCTGAAATTGCTCTTGTTTTGCTCCCTGATGAGAAAACCGAGAAGTCATTCAGCACAATCTGTTGAGGATATTTACCCTGATAACAGTACATTCTCCCATGCTTCATTGCAAGCAGAATATTATCCTTTGTTTTGTTTGGTACCAAGAACACTGTGGGATAATCACCTAATTTTACGCCGGACCCACCATCTTTGTGAAAATCAGCCGTTGATATTCCCCATGCTGGTCGGCTCCTTTTGCCCATACAGTATTCCAACAAAACCCTGTCCCATATATTGCCGGGTTTCGTAACCGTTATGTTATCCCCATAGAGGGCGGCAAATCCGGTATAGTCTTTTGTTTCATACAGAATCTCAGGATATGGCGGCGTGTCCACGTGTATCGGTCCCATCTGCCTAACACCGGAATTTGTTTCCGGATAGTTCCAGAACGTCATGCCGCCCCTGGAATTCACATAATCTATTGCTAACTGGAAAGGGGCAATCCCCTGGGAGCCGTGATACTGATCAAAAGGGGAACTCCTGAAAGGATTCGCATTTAAAAAAAACAGCAGAGAGAGTCCGCCAATGACAAGACCGAGTTTTCTGCAAAATCCCTTCCATAGTATGAGGTAAAGACCAAGCACAAAGGAGATCAAGAACGCCGTTAACTGGGGCCACAGGTATTTCGTGTAACGCATGGAAAAGCCGTTGTGTAGAATCGGAAGATCCTTGTAATCATCAGGCTTGTCCATACCGACTGTCAAAAAACGCTTTTCGGCGTTATGGGCCGTCAGATTACCTTTGAAATATGACCCCGTCCAATAATAAAAAGCGGAGGTTTCAGAACCTGGTATGATAATCATGTCAGGGTGCCTTTCCTGTGCGGCCCCGATTGCATTTAAATACTTCTTTGCCCCTCCCTTGTTTATTGAATTTATTTCCACCTTTTTTCTAAGAACATTCTCTAATGGAAACAGGCCGTATTCCATTACCATCCGGTCGTGATCATTGATAAAAAGAACGTTAAAGCCCCTTTTCTTTGCAAGTTCCACAAGAGACTCAAGATCAAGTTCGCCATCACTGAAGGTGGTCCTGGTGTCAAGAAGACCGGCAACCTGAACATAATCGGCGGCGGTCACTGAATGAAAGCAGAGAAAGATAAACGCAGGGATTAAAAAAACCAATTTCTTTAAATGCATTTTATTAACCTGTTTCATTTAAAAGTGACTCATATAGAACATCAACCTTTTCAATCATCTTTTCCACACTGAAATCCTGTGCCATCTCTCTTCCCCTTTTGCCCATTTCATCCCGCATTTTCATGTCTTCTAAGAGGTTTTCGATAGCAATAGCGAGTCCCTTTTCATCGCCGGGCTCGGCAAGAAATCCGTTTTGACCCTCCTTGACCAGGTCCAGGATGCCACCTACACGACTTGCAACAACAGGTTTTCCCGCTGCCATGGCCTCTACCAGCACCCGCCCCATCCCTTCATTGAGTGAGGGGAGGACAAAGATATCTATCGTCTGCATAATCTCCGGGATATCATCGCGCCATCCTAAGAATTTGACCTTGTCCCATACACCCATCCGGCTGGCTTCTTCTTTCAATCCCCTTTCCAAGTCACCCTTTCCTACAAAAATCAAAAATACTTCGGGATGGCTCACCCAGACGTTCGACATGGCCTTCAGCAGATGCATCGGGCCTTTGATGGGAAGTAGCCAACCCACCGTGGCGACCACCAATCCTTTTGAATTAAGGCCCAACTCCTTCCTTTTTTCAGCGATGTCTACCTGAACATTCATGAATCGATCAACATCAACCCCGCTGTGAATCGTATCAATTTTTTCAGGGCTGAAAACCGAAAGGGCAATATGGTCATTCCTCTCTGCCTGGGTAAGTGCCACCATTCGATCTGTAATCCGCGCCATCACTCTTTCTGTCAGGAGAAAGAATTTGGAAACGAGTGGACCGAAATGGCCATAAAAAACATGTCCATGAGGCCTATGAATGATAATAGGAACCCCAGCTAATTTGGCTGAAAACCTGCCAAGGATCCCGGCCTTTGAAGTATGAGTATGAACGATATGGGGCCTTTCCCTGATCAACAGTCTCCAAAGAGAAAACAGGGCCATCAGGTCCTGGATGGGAGATATCTTTCTCACTAAAGTGGGGATAGCGATAACCTTTACCCCCCTTTTTATAGCCGCCTTTATTCCCCGCTCAACCGATTCTTTCTCCTGGTCCGTCATTCGGGACTCGAGGGAAAGACCGTGGACGAGTACCATTTCGTATTTTCTGCCCAACTCCCGGCAGGTAAGCAACATGTCTTGCGCGGACCCCCCCATGTCTAACCGGGTGATGATATGAACCACTTTATTCATTGTTTTCTATGCCAATTCTATGAACAATTCTTTGCTGGGTTGAATGAAGTTGACTTTTTGCATGGGCATCGTGATTCATCAGGGGTATTCAGCCAAGGTAGTTCTATTTGCTTGTATCCCATTACCCACTCCTCAATCTTTAGCTCCGATTTCTTTTAGAGTGGGCTATATCATACATAGTTGAAAAATTCAACACAAATATTAATAATAAATCCTTTAAATATATTTTTATATCTCCAAATTATGTCTAGCATCGAAAAATATTATCTTATTGAGAATCACTCCTTCGCTTACAATTTTTGGCAGGTTGTGCAAAGGTCTCAAAGGGGGGGACTGGTGATTAAGGTTTTTTTTCTACCATGAAGGGACAGAACATTGCACGTTTGAAAAGATGAAAATTGAACATCGAAAATTTAGCTTTCTGCAACCAATGCCTTTTCTTGCTTTACCCTTTCGTATAGCCAGACTTGGATCAAAGCCCCTCTGTCCACACCTATGGTATTTCTGATGCCATCGATTTCTCTGACCAGTTCTTCTGCCACATCGAGTGTGATACGTATCTTTTTACCATGCCGAGCAATTTTGACCTTAGACATATCGACCAAATCGTGGATATCCTCACCATCATCGAACCGTCGGTCAAATTCTTCGGTGCTTTTAGCCGTTTTCTTTTCGACCATAGAGATTTGCCTCTCGCTTTCTGGAGCGTCTAACGGATATGATTCTCAGAGCGCTCCCACGCTGTGTGAAAATTGCTGTCCATAGCTTCTTATCAAGCTTGCCTACCAGAATACCTCTGCTTTCAAGTGGATATGGGCTCTGGATTTCAACTCGGTTTACATCGTTCCACAAGGCCTTGGCTGTATCAAAATCGATTCCGTGTTTGGCTTGGTTACTGCGGCTTTTCTCATTATCCCATTCAAACATCATGTTTCATTTGTACATATTTTAGACACAATTGCAACAAATTTTATTCGGGTGTCTGAGGGCTCGTGGGGTTAGAAGCTTCGTTTCAAGATTCCAGGTTCAAGATTCGAGATTCCGGGTTCGAGACATTTGAATCTTATTTCCAGGACGTTCCATTTTGATCTTTTTGTCAGGGCATCATCCGTGAACCCTAGTGTTCTCACCACTACTAACCATTATCCCTATTAAGGCGGTTCAAAATCTCCGATATACGATGAGCCAATTTGTCAACTCCATACCTTCGAATATATTTCCATGCAGTTTTATCTTTAAAAAAGAGATATGTCTTAGAAATCTTGGTGAGGAAAATATTATGGTCATCATCATCAACCTGGATTCGTCCAATGCCGTCCATTTCTGCTCTGCGATTTGTTGGAGTTTGAGTAAAAACCGCATCAAAACCCCTGGTTTGAAGAAACTCCCATAACGGCTTTTTGGGAACCCCCTCCCTGAACGCACAATATCTTATTGGAGTATCGATTTTGCGATCCATAATCTTCATCGCCTGTTCAATACTATCTTTTATCGCAGCTTCCTTATAATGACTTCTAATACCTCTTCCATGATAGGCTAAGAGCCCTATCTCCATGCCTCTCCCTATAATTCCACGAACCTCTTCCCAGCTTAAACATTTTATCGGTTCTCCGTCAATTGCCCTTTCCTTACCGATAGATTCAGGTGGAATAAAGAATGTAGCCTGGAAGCCATACTTCTCAAGAACAGGAAGGGCGTTGGTAAAAGCATCCTGATAACCCCCGTCAATTGTTAAAGCTATGGATCCGGGTGATAGCCTGAGTCTTCGTTTCATGTGATTCAGGGCTTGAACCAATGTGACAACACGGTATCCATTTTCAGATAGAAAGCTCATTTGCCTCTCAAAAGTTTTGGGTAACAACCCATTTATCATCATGTTACCAGGGTAATTTCCGATATTTTGATATAGCAAAATGGGGATTTCTCTCATATCTTGTTTATCCTGTTATCCTGCCAAAAATATTGAAGACCCTAGCCCTCAACTAAAGGGGTTTACTATCAATATCCCCTCGAAATATTGACCGTGATTAAGGTCCTCAGTAAGTATAGTGGTCGCATTTTCGGAAAATGCGGCCGAAACGATCAGGGCATCCCAGAAAGATATCTTGTAACTTTCTTCTATTTCAATCGCTTGCAAGATGATCTTAGGGTCGTTAACGACAAGATGCCATGAAAGATAGTTTTTTAACAGTCTCCCAACAGTAGACCTGCCTAACGGTTGCGGAATTTTTCTTGTCAAAGTCACATAAAGCTCTTGCAGAACCTGGGTGCTAAGTACCCCTAATTTCGATTCCCATAGCCGGGAGATGGCCTCGGCCGCGGTCTCATGTTTCTTCCCTGCATCGAGGTCGTGCGCGTAGACAAGAATGTTTGTATCAACAAAGGTTTTACCTTTCATAAAGGTCCTCTCGTTTCCAGTTTATCTGTCCTCCAAAACGAAAACCCTTTTTCAAGGTTTGCAAAGCACTTCGTTTCGCAGCTTGGTACTGCTCTTCTTTCTCAATGATCTGCCTGAGCAAATCACTTAACATCCTAGTTACAGAGGTATCTTTTTTGGCTGCAATTATCTTCCCTTTTTTTATCAGCTCTTTTTCTAAGCTCAAGGTAATGTTCTGTTTCATATCGCCCTCCGGATTCATTTCTGCAGTTTCATACCCGCCCCTTTAGCGAGCCCCTATGAAGGCGCGGTGTTTACGTGTAGCACGTTTTTTACGTGATGTCAATAGGGGCAGATGCGAGCTGTTGTGGGATTTATTGCAATTAAGTCACGAAAAATCCTTGACAGGGCTTCTGTTATGAAGTATCTTCACACCATAAATAAGGACAAAAGGAGGATGAAGATGGGTTCTATAACCGCCTCTTCTGCAAGAGTGAAAATCACCACAAGCCTTGACCCTGAATTAGTTAAAGAAATTGATGAGCATGTTAAAAGGTCCAAGGCCCGCTCTCGCAGCCAGCTTGTTGAAAATATTCTGCGCGACTGGCATAGAGAGCAAAAGGTGCGTGAAGTAGAAAATCAGATTGAGCAATACTACCTTTCATTGTCCAACGATGAGAAGAACGAAGATCGACAGTGGGCAAAAACAGCAGCCGCATCGGCAAAACACCTCTGGGAAGAATAGTACTATGTCTTATCCGAAAAGAGGTGAAATATATCTTGTCAATTTACCCGGCCAGCCAAGGGATATGAAAGCAAGGCCGGCCTTGATTGTCTCGATGGACATTCGGAACCGCCTGGCCAATGATGTCATTGTCGTTCCCATCTCAACAACCTTACGATTAAGTCCTACACATGTACAATTAGCTAAAGGAGAGGGTGGCCTTCACAAACTGTCCTTAGCCAAATGTGAACAGATTACAACCCTTGATAAATGTTTCCTCGTCCGCGGTCTTTTTTCTGGGACGGTCAAGGCTGAAACCATGGCTGAAGTAGAAAAGGCTATCCAGACGGCTGTTGGGATTGTTAACGGTATCTCTTTTTAGTTGAAACCTCAATCGTTACGGTGTTGTCATGGATTACCAAACCTTCCAACCATCGTATACGATCTTACTTTACCCTAACGTTGCAAGGGGATGTCTTTTACGAACCTTTAGTATAAAAAGCCGAACAACCACATGGGGATGATATTACCAAAGCCCATGTCTATATCGTCTTTTACGATGTAGGCATTTTCTTTTCCCGTTATCTGTTTTTTCCCCTTATGGCTGCCGCCTACTTCAAATAGATACTTATCCTCTACCAGAAAATCGCCTCGACCCGGAATGCGCACTTGCAAGCCCGCACTTATCAACTGATGCTGAATAAATGTTTCGCGCACCGTTCCGGCAGTGTGTTCCCGGCTCAATTCCCCTGCAATTGCTATGAGCAAGTTTGTATTTTCAATATAAATTTTAACGGGTTTACGAACGAGTTTGAAGCCTGAACCTTCCGGCATGACGCCTGATAAGAGACCGGCCCGCTCAAGATAGTCAAGGTAACCATAAACAGTTGGCTTTGAAATTCCCAGGTTATTGGAAATACGCACAAGATTTGGCTCAAATGGTTGAGATGTGGCGATCAACCAGAGAATTCGTTTTAGCATCGGAACATTAGAAGATTTAATGTTGGACGTAGAGGCAATGTCTTCGTAAAGTGTTTTTTCAATAATGTTTCTGAGCTTTGCAACATATTCTTCTATTCCTTCCACAAAAAAGGGATAAACGCCATGCTCAAGGTAATCTTGAAAGTGTCCCAACACAGGCCCCTCAGTAAGAACTTCTGATGTCAAACGTGCATGTTCCTTTAATAGATCGGAAAGTGTGATGGCGGGAAACTTAACATTCCTGGCTAATAGCAGGTATTCTCGAAAAGAAAGACCCGGCAAAGTATAGAAAACAGCGCGCCGCGACAGGTCGGCCTTTCCAAGTTGTAGCCCGAGGGTAGAACTGCCTGAAAAAAAGATTTTTGCTGATGGAAATGAATCATAAAGATTTTTTATTTCCTGCGGCCATCTGGCATATTTATGAATTTCATCAATGATAATGATCTCGCCACCCATCCGAAAAAATTGTGATGCAATCTCATAAATGCCGACGGCCTCAACCCGAATGTTGTCCGCTGAAATATAAAGATGTTTTGATAAATATAAACCTTTTTCGGCTAAATGCTGAAGCAACAGCGTGGTCTTCCCTGTCCCACGACCGCCAATGACTCCAATCAGGCGATTTCCCCAGTTGATCCGCTCGTAAAGAGAGCGACGATTTTCTCTCGGAACCTGTTTAAGAAGAGCTTCCTGAATACTTAGAAATGGACTTAAATCAATCATAAAATTTAGTTGTGAGAACTGCAGTTGTTATTTTTGAACAATACTGTAAAGTGCATTTTGCAGATAACCGGCAAAACAGCAAAGTCTATTTAACACATTGCATGCTATCCTGTCAATTGAAATGTTTATTTTTTTCTTGCAATCACCTCCAGTGAAGGACACCAAAGAACTCTTCCACCAGAACATGGACCTTCCCCTTGTCTGGGCATTACGATCAATGACAGCGAAGCGTATCTGTCAGGGCCGTTTTGAATCTGTAGTTATGTCACCGGCATGAAGAGGTAGGAT
>CAZPQA010000014.1:0-45757 GCA_964588535.1 uncultured Desulfobacteraceae bacterium | reverse complement strand
AAATTTTGATGTTCTTGAAGCATTATTTTTTCCAATTTGATAAGCTGAAAAAAAACGGGTAATTTCCTTCCAAAAATTCCGGAAAAATTCCGGGGACACAATACAAAATTATTGATTTTCCCTTTCTTCCCATGGACCTTTCGGTCCGGTCTTTCTATTCCGGAGTTGTTTTCCCAACAACACCTCAAGCTTATCAATGCTCGATCACTTCCAAGAGGCCTGCCAGTTTGGTCATGTTGACGGAGTTCTTGATATTTTTTTCTGAAGTTCGTCTTTAAGAAATTTTATTGTGTCCCCGGAATTTTGGCTTCAAAGGGGTTGATCCCTCGGCGTATTTTGCAGTACAAGGAGTTTACAAACTGATTTTTGTCAACTGTTTTGTTGCGGAGGATATAAACGTGGAAATGAAAATGTCAGTTGAAGAGGCCAAGAAACGTGCATTGGAGCTCATGTACCGGGGTTATCACTGAGGGCCTTCCATCCTGCAAGTTATGTGGGAGGTATATGATCTGGACAATGAAGATTTTTTATGGACTGGCATTCCATTTATGGCGGGTATCGGTGGCTATCAGAATGCCCCCTGCGGGGTGGTGTCGGCATCGGCCGTGTGTCTTGGACTGCGGCACCGCTGCCCGTTGAGCGATAAAGAGGGAGCCAAACAGGCCCGGCACGCTGTGCGCACTTTTTCGGCCAAAATCGCGAAGGAATTCAACGGGCATTTCGGGGACATCACCTGCCAGGGGCTTATCGGCATGGACTTTTCCAAACCTGGTGAATACCAGAAGTTTCTGGAATCGGGTATCTGGAAGGACAAATGCGTGAAATATGTCGAGTTCATCATTGAAAAACTTTATGAGGTTGAGAACGACAAGGGACTGTTTGTGCTGGCACCGTGACACCCTGAATAATCGTTAACCAATCCGGTGGTTCAATCTCGACTGAAAATTCCGGGGACAAAAATTCCGGGGACACAATACAAAATTATTGATTCCCCTTTCTTCCCATGGCCCTTTCGGTCCGATCTTTTTATTCCGGAGTTGCTTTCCCAACAACACCTCAAGCTTATCAGTGCGCAGATCACTCCCAAGAGGTCTGCCAGTTCGCGCATGCTGACGGAGTTCCTGATATTTTTTTCCTGAAGTTCGTCTTTAAAAAATTAAGTATTGTGTCCCCGGAATTTTAGCAGAGAACCTTTTTTGGGGTTGACAAATAAAATTCAAAAGATCATAGTTATCGTCGAAACTAACATCAGACTCATTTAATGAATAATACAAAGGAAAAGCATCATGTTAAACGTCTCAAAAAAGAAGTTTTTGGTCCAGGTGATCGTCACCTTAGCCTTGCTAACACTCGCCCTGGGGGGTTGTGGAGATACCAAAGGGGTTAATTCGCTTTCCTCATTTCTTGATGATTTTTCGGCATTGATAGATGAATACCAAGCCGCCGTCAAGAACGACAAATCCAAAATGGCCGAATGGGACGCTAAAATTAAGGATATGAATCAGAAATGGATTGAAATGCGCGATGAACATGGAGATAATCTGACCATCCAACATATGGAAAAATTTGTTCAGAAATACAACGCTTTAATGGCCAAGCACACTGAATTTAAAAAAAAGACCATCAGTCAATAACGGGTTAATTTGGAGTCCCACTAAGCTATCCGTCTGATATTGCGGCTATATCATCTCTTAGAAGGGAACTGCACTTCATTGCTCTCTCCTTTTGCTGCAAATAATTTCCCCTCTTTGAACGCTGGTAATATAAGCGGTATAGATGTTATGCCATTTTTTTCTTCCACTGCGGTGTTGTCAAGAGTTCCAAGATTATAAAAGACAGAAACTCCGGCGGAAAAAAGGGTACGGGAAAATTCCGGGGACACAATACAAAATTATTGATTTTCCCTTTCTTCCCATTGACCTTTCGGTCCGGTCTTTCTATTCCGGAGTTGTTTTCCCAACAACACCTCAAGCTTATCAGTGCTCAGATCACTCCCAAGAGGTTTGCCAGTTCGCTCATGCTGACGGAGTTCCTGATATTTTTTTCCTGAAGTTCGTCTTTAAAAAATTAAGTATTGTGTCCCCGGAATTTATGTCCCCGGAATTTATCACAATTGGTTTTGATGGCGGGGATCGAGGGAGAAATGCTGGGGAAAAAGGAACTCTCTCCATCCGATCTTGAAAACCTGGGAGAGCGATTGTATTCTCTTTCCCAAGGCGGCGGATTCATCCTTTCATCATCCTGCGGGCTCTATTCGGGGCGATTTCTCGAAAGGATCGAGTCAATCTATCGCTTGGTTTAAATCGGGAATCATGGATTATTCGGCATCATATTGAACGAAATGAATCTTTAAAAAATAATAAAGCAATTAAGTCCTACCCATCGCTTATTGCGGCGTTGGGCTCACACTAACCAAATTTATGGAGTGGTAATGAGTTCACAATTCGAACCGAAAGATACTGGATATAAAGAGAAAGTTATTGAGAGTTTTGAGCGGCAAGAAGTAATGAAAACGCTTAATGCTTCAGTTCAAACCGTTCGTCCCGGAGAAGTTGAATTGAAGCTTCCATATCAACTGAATCTTACCCAACAGCATGGTTTCATCCATGCTGGCATCGTTTCAACCGTGCTTGATAGCGCATGTGGTTATGCAGCCTTCTCTTTAATGCCGGAAAATGCCGCTGTTCTAACAATTGAATTTAAAATTAATCTATTGTCTCCAGCAAAAGGAGATTGGTTTCGAGCAGTTGGTAAAGTTAAGAAGTCCGGTAAAAACATCACTGTTACGGAAGGTGAGTTGTTTTCCTATGCAGATGGCCAGGAAAAGTTAGTGGCTACAATGGTCGGTACTATCATGTCTGTTTATGATCGTGATGGGATTGAAAATTGATGAACCCGTAAAAAGTCGCGTAAATTCCGCGTAAATTTCTGGGACACAATACAAAATTATTGATTTATCCTTTTTTCCCATGGACCTTCCGTCCGGTCTTTTTATTCGGGAGTTGTTTTCCCAACAAAACCTCAAGCTTATCAAAGTGCAGATCACTCTCAAGAGGCCTGTTCGCTCATGCTGACTGAGTTCCTGGTATTTTTTCTCCTGAAGTTCGTCTTTAAAAAATTTTTGTGTCCCCGGAATTTCCGTCCCACCTTTTTTTGAAGAAACCCCAAACTTTTTTCTGACCAGAAATAAAAAAAACGCTTGACAAGAGTGCGGAGATATTTATATATAAAAAATTATATATAAATATTCATTATCTCGAATTTTTGATGAGAGGTTTCGATATGCTTAAACACGCTATTCTTGGTTTTCTTAAATATAGACCGCACACAGGATACGAAATCAAACAGACAATGGATAAGTCAACAGGTCATTTCTGGCATGCGAAACAAAGTCAGATTTATACCACCCTCAAGAAGTTGGAAGAAGACGGCCTGGTCGCTTCGCATCCGGAACCGCAAGAGAGCCGACCCGACCGCCGGGTTTATATCATTACGGAATTCGGGGGTAAAGAATTGCAAGTATGGCTTTCACAACCCGTGACCAAGATCGATAATTCCAAGGTCATATTGCTCCTGAAACTATTTTTCTCAGGAAAAGAGAACAAGGAAACAATCCTGACGCAGCTACGGCTGCAGCGCAGCCTTCATGAAAGGCAGCTCGAACTCTACAAAATTGAACCAACGGCCTTTATTGAAGAGATCGTCGCCTTACAGCCGGATTTAAAACGGGATGCCCTTCTCTGGGAGGCCACCCGGCGATTCGGTGAGTTGCATGAGGGAATTTATTTGGAATGGCTGGATGAGACTATCTCTATGGTAGAAAAAGAATTTTAGGAGGTCCAAAATGAAAAGATTTAGATTGTCGTTCATGGTTATCAGTTTCACATTTTTTGTTTCAATCGCATACGCTCAAACTGGGACGCTCACCGTCGAAATCTCGGAGATTCAGGGTAGGGAAGGGGCAATTTCAGTCGGATTGTACACGAGTGCGGAGACCTTTCCTGAAACAGAAAAGTCTTACAACGGTAGAATTATAAAAGTGACGGGTGAAAAAGCTGTTGCCATGTTCGAGGATATTCCTGTGGGAACCTATGCCATAGCGGTTTTCCACGACACCAATTCAAACAGCAAGTTGGATAAGAATTTCTTTGGAATTCCTAAGGAGGGTTATGCGTTTTCAAATAATGTGTCTGGTACATTTGGTCCGCCCGACTTTGAAGATGCTTCATTTAAATTGGATGGCAACAAGACGGTTGAAATCAAAATGGGATACTAGAAGGAGATGGGATCCATGAAATTCATCATAAAATATTTACCGTTTGCCGGAATAATTGCGATTAACTCCCTGGCCATTGCAGGGAGATTTCGCCTGGAGAGTCTTAAACCCTATGTCTTAATCATAAGTGCTATTGTGCTTCTGAATTTGATAATAGCGATTGCAGCAAAAGTAAAAAGCTATTTCAATTACGGAATTTCGGGAATTGTGATACTGGGGGCATTTTCGGTGTTTTTAGTCCCCTCATTAGGGCAGTTATATCTGGAAAATGTCATAACAGCGCTGTATGTGGGCTTATTTTCCGTGGCACTATTCCCCCCTTTGTTCAAACTGGACCCTTTCACCTATGAATTTTCAAAAAGGAATTACCCTGAAGCCATTACCAAAACAGGTCAATTCAGGAAGATAAACATCATCATCAATTATATTTGGGCGGCATTGTTTGGCAGTTGTATTATTTTATCCACCATAAAATATTCCGATGACGGGGGGATACAGGTCATTATTTCAAGTATTGTCCCAATCGTTTTGCTGCTTGCAGTGGGAATACCCATAAACCGGAAATTGCCTGCGGTTTTAATGCAAACGACTCAAGGAGAACAGCTGCACTTCGAATCGATAAAAGATTTATTCGAGGCAATGCCTTTTGGATTAAATAAAGGGCTCGCTGAGGGGTTGGATACGATTATTCAATTCCATCTAACCGGTGAGGAACCCACCGATGGATACTTGATTATCAAGAATCTTGAATGCACTTATACCGAAGGTACGCATCCAGAACCCAAAACAACTATTCTGGCCGATTCGAAACTCTGGCTTGCCATTTCGAACAACGAGATTTCGGGTGATCAGGCATATATCAATAAGAAATATACGGTTGATGGCGATATGACGATCTTATTAAAATTGGGTGAGTTGTTTGGACCGTCAAGTGAACCTGAAGAAGATGTAAAACAAAAACCGAAAGAGATTGAGTTTGAATACAAAACATTTGAGCCGGAGCGAATCAAGAAGATTGTTGTTTTCGATGGAGGGCCGCGAAACACTAAATTCAGCAAAACCACCTTTATGGTGAACCATTTTTGCAGGGGAGCCAAGTCGGCAGGCGCCGAAATTGAATACATCAAGCTGAAAGATATGAAAATCAATCCCTGCACGGGTTGCTATACATGCTGGACCAAAACGCCCGGGGAATGTATTTTTAAAGACGACATGACCGACCTGCGGCTGAAATCCAGAAAAGCGGATTTGGTTGTCTTTGCGTCGCCGCTTTATGTTTACAACGTGACCGGTATAATGAAAAACTTTCTGGATCGAAATGTGCCGAATCTGAAGCCCTATATGCTCATTGAGAACGGGGTAACAAGACACCCGCATCGTTATCCTGAAGAACGACAGCAGGGCTTTGTCGTGTTCAGTGCTGCCGGATTCCCTGAAGTGGATCACAATTTCGACGGACTGAAAGGCATGTTCCGATGTATTCACAGTCACTCTGAACAGACATCTCTTATGGGTGAATTCTATATGCCAGGCGCCGAGCTCATTGCGCAACCGGTATATGGCGAAAGACGTATGAGAGTGGAACAGGCGTGTTATGATGCCGGAGAGCAGGTAGTAAAGGCGGGAAAAATCGATATGGCGTTTATGGAAGCGGTGTCAGACGTGGAAATTTCACAGAAAAAATTTGAGGAGCAAACGAATTACTTCTGGGAATCATTAGACGGAAAAGCGTCATATTTTAAAAACTTTCCAAAATTGATGGTCCCGTAAAAAGTCACTGCAACGCGGTAGATGGGACTTTTTACGACGCCATCAAACTTCGAAAACTTAAACAACAGGAGATCTTATGATCAATAAAATATTTTCTTTATCTCAAAATGTACGATATGTGGCGATTTACCGGGATGGTGAACTTGAAACCATGTCAAAAGAAGGTATTGCAAGCGCCAGTGGTTCGGAATCGGATCGATATGAGGAACTGCTGGTAAACCCGACGCTTCTCACACTGGCTGCACAAAGGGGCAATATTGACTGCGGAGGCTTGGAATACCTTATCATAAGATACGGCCATTTTTTTCAATTCGTATTGCCCACATCCTGGGGACATGTCTCGGTTTGTATAGAGAAATATGCCGATGCCGTTGCCATAGGTTTGAAGGTAAAATCCCTTTTTAATGAAGATTGCTGAAAATTATGGGCGTGTTGGATGAATTGAGAGGAGGGGATCTTCGTTCAATCGGCCGAGCAAATGAGATGGTCGCCCATATTAAAGAGGACCCAACGCTCATTGAGAGAGGAGAATAGAACAATGATTGCATGTTGTGGGTTCACACGTTGTGCAACTGAAAAGAAAAAATTAGATGCGAGGATTTCTCAAAGTAACATCGGAAGCGTATATGACAAGATAGCCCCTATTTATGATGTTTGGGGAAAATTAACGGAATCACGTGCTCGAAATAGAGCCATAGAACTTGCGGAAATAAAAGACGGTAGCCATGTCCTGGAGGTTGCCGTTGGAACAGGTTTGGCTTTTTATGAAATCGTAAAAGGAAACCCGAGTGGAACCAACACCGGAATTGATTTATCACAGGGGATGTTGGAGAAAGCAAAAAAGAGATTAAAAAAGATTTCTTCTGCAAATTATTCACTAAATTTCGGGACAGCCTTTCAACTTGAGATGGCGGATGAGTCAATAGACATCTTGGTGAACAATTACATGTTTGACCTGATCCCTTTTGAAGATATGGACAAAATACTGACGGAATTCAAACGAGTCCTAAAGAAAGAGGGAAGGCTGGTTTTGGTCAACATGACAGAGGGGGAACGTTCTGGCAGCAGATTGTATGATTTCGTTTATAACCTCTCCCCTAAAACAATGGGGGGTTGCCGGGGGGTTAAACTGTCCGGAAAATTGGAAGAACATGGATTCAGGGTAGAAACGAGAGAATATTATCAGCAGATGTTATTTCCATCCGAAGTGATACTTGCGCATAAATAGTGTCCGCATGTCTTCGGCAATCTGTAAAATGGCGGTTTTGAAGCGTGCCCGAAGGGCGGGCGTAAGATCCTCGCCATAAGCGATTTCCGTTCCGATCTCGATGCCGTAGAGCAGGGTGATTTGAGGAATGTTGAGATGGAGGGAATGTCCCAGGGACAGCACGGAGTGGAGGTCCGGGCCATGGGAGGAGCAGCTGTGAAGGCCCGGGCCAGGCAGCGGAAAACGGTCCGCGGCGCCGATGGGCCTTTTTCCGGTTGTCACAGCATCCACCAGGCAGAGGCTGTCGTATCCGGCGATGAGGTCCAGAAGTTCCATCCCCACCATGGGAATGGTGTGCACTACGGCACCCGGAAAGCAGTCACTGCCCAAGGCCCGGGCCGCATGATGTCCCACGCCGTCGTCCGTGAGCAGGGGATTTCCCATGCCCACAATCACAAGCCCCTGCCAGACGTCAGTCACGCTGAATGGTCCGAATGAGCGCTCCGGAGGGGTCCCTCAGATTCACCACAAACGGGATGCCGCCCGGAAGGGAATGGGTGGCGCAAGCGAGGCAGGGGTCATAGGCCCGAAAGGCCATCTCCACGCGGTTCAAAAATCCTTCCTTCACCTCCGGCCCTTTCACAAAGGCCCGGGCCGCTTTCTTGATGGAGAGGCAGATGGGGCCGGCATTGTTCTGGGTGGCCACGACCAGGTTGACCCGGGTCAGGATGCCCCTGTCATCCGTTTCATAATGATGAAACAGCGTTCCCCGGGGGGCCTCGACGCACCCGACCCCTTTCCCTACCAGGTTGAGATTCATGTTTCGAATGTCCCGGCTGGTGAGCAGCGGATCTCTTGCGATAATCCGGTTGCGCTCCGCGGCCTGGAGGGCGCAGATGAGTCGCGCCCAGTGCATGGCCAGGGTATGGGGGGCAGGCCCTTCTCCCAGGGTTTCGAAAAAGTGTTCATATTCCTTCTGGGCCAGGGGCGTTGCCATGCCGCTGGCCACATTCAGCCTGGCCAGGGGGGCCACCCGGTAAAGGGATGTGTTATCCCCCTCCACCAGCCCCTGCCAGCCCAGCTGTTTCAGGTAGCAGAACTTGATGGTGGTCCAGGGCTCTACCCACTCGGCAATGTGGTCGAGATAGTCCGCGGGATCGAAACGGGCAAATTCCTTTCCGTCGGGCCCGATCACCTTCACCGTTCCGTCGTAGAAACTCACACGGTCATCTTCATCCACGAGGGCCATGTAATAGGTGTCAAGGGCGTAGGCCTCGCTCAGGATCAGGTCTTTTAACGCCTTTTGGCCCAGCACCTCCTTTTTGAACAGGTCCAGGGCGAAAAGGGCGAATTCCACAGAATCATCGGCGGTGGCCATGATATTTTTTCGATCTTCTTCGGCGATCCCTCTGGGAACCCCGCCGGGCAGCCCCCCCTCCGGATGGGGCGCCTTGCTGAAAAGATGCCGGATGATGTCCCGGTTCCGTTTTCGAATATCGATAACCCGTTTTCCAATCTCCACGCCCACCCGGCCGATGACCCCCAGGATATTGCGCTCCGAAGGGTCGGCGTCCGGTCCCAGAAGGAAATCCGGGGCCGCCAGGAAGAAGAAATGGATGTAGTGATCCTCGATGATAAAGGCGTTGAATTCCAGTTCCCGCAGGAGACGCGCGGTGGGGGTGGGTTCCACCCCGTAAAGGGCGTCCAGGGCCTTGGAAGCGGCCATGTGATGGGCCGACGGACAGACGCCGCAGATGTTGGGGGCGATCCGCGTCATCTCTTCGGCGGGACGTCCCACGCAGAACCGCTCAAAGCCCCTCAGTTCCACCACCTGCCAGAAAGCGTCACGGACCTCACCCTGATCGTCCAGGAAGATCTCGATTTTTCCGTGCCCTTCCAGTCGCGTGATGGGATTGATGGTGATCCGCTGGGTCATGGGGTTTCCTCCGTTTCGCCGCTCAGGTATCTCTCCCCCAGGGTGGAAACCGGGTGGGTAAACCGGTACAGGTAGCCCACGGGGTCACCGATGGAGGCCATGACCGCCTCCGGATCTCCGGTGGCCCCCACTTTGAGGAGTGCAGCCAGCGATGAAATGAACCGTGAGCCCGGGTCGGCAACGCCTGGGGTGGGCCCGAAGCAGCCCCGGCAGGGAATATTGGTTCGAATGCAGGTCTCGCCGCACCCGGTCCGTGTGGCCGGTCCCATACACAGAATGCCTTCCGCCAGGAAACAGGTTTCCGGGTCCGCATCCACTTCATGAATACGCCGGATGGGTCCCTGGATTTCCAGCCGCATGGGCTTGGTTTTGTTTCGGGGGCAGGTTTCGCACAGGGCTTTCCGCGGGGCCAGGGTAGAGCCCTTTGGGGGCAGGTGGTCCGTCAGGACGGCCTGGACCCCGTTTTTAATCAGTTCCGGCGGCGGCGGGCACCCCGGTATGAAATAATCCACTGAAATGACCTGGTGCAGAGCATACACATGATCCAGGAACTCGGGGAGATACAGGGTCTCTCCCTCCCATGGTGTCTCCTTCAGGGGCAGGATTCCCTCGGGATTCACAACGCTGGGGGCTTTCATATAGACCGTCTCCAGGATTTCTTCCCTGGGAATAAGATTGGCCATTCCCGGAGTCCCGCCAAAAGAGGCGCAGGCACCCAGGGCGATGATCAACCGGCACCGTTCCCGCAGCAGGCGGGCCACTTCCTCATGTTCCGAATTCCGCACATGGCCGCTCACGAGCCCCACGGCAATGTCATTTTTTCCGAAAGCGGCCAGGTGGTCGTATTTGAAGTCCATGGCCACGGGCCAGAGTTCGATGGATACCGCATCGGCCACGTTGAGAAGGCCCTCATTCAGGTCCACAATAGCCTCATCGCAGCCGCCGCAGGCCCCGAGCCAACAGATGGCGATTTTCGGTTTTTCGCCCATATAAGCCTCCTCCGTTTACAGCCGGGCCCTGTCCAGGGGCCCCAGTGCCGCGAGGGATTCCTTCATCTGCGCAATCCGGACGGGGATTTCCTGCCCCTCCGGATCCAGGGAAAATTCGATCCGTATCCGTTCCCCGTCAATGTGGTGTGCCTGAAGCACCTCTTTTAAAAGATAGAGCATTTTGAGGGTCCGAAAATTCCCTTCCTGAAAGTGGCAGTACCCTTCCTCACAGGCCAGGATCAGAACGCCGTCGGCTCCTTCCTTGAACACCCTGAGCAGGTGGATGGCATCCAGCCTTCCGCTGCACTCCACGGGAATCAGGGACGCGGACGCTTCGTTCTTGTCCTCAAAATCCCTGAGATATCCCCGCCCGAATTTACACGAAAAACAGACGAGTTTCGGCTCATGGTCCATAACGTCGCTCCTCGAATTGTTTGCGGCACCGCCCCTTCAGGGTATTCTAAAGACCGGTCACTGCCGCTGTCACCGCGGCCTCCAGGCTCTCTTCTTCAAGGGTTCTGGCATCGGAAGGGCAGGCCGACACGCACATGCCGCAGGACTTGCACTTGAAGATATCCGTCACCGAGATCCGCCCCATGTCCACATCCTTGAGTTGGATGGCGCTGTAGACGCAGGCCGACACGCAGATGCCGCACCCGCAGCATCGGTCGGCGAGGACCTCCACCGGGTTCAGAGAGTCCCGGAGACCGATGGAGACGCAGGCCTTGCAGGAAATGCAGGGGCCGCAGGCCAGACAGCGCCGGGCCTCCTCGATGGCCTCGGGCAGCGTAAACCCCCGCTCAAAGAGCTGGAAGTGCATCCGTTTTTCAGGGGGAATCCACACCACCTCGGGCTCGGTGAGGTAATGGCGGCGCATGGGGATGTCCTGCACTTCGAAGAGCCGTTTCCGCTCCTCGGTCATGTCCCGCTCCTGAAGGTAACGCTCGATGGATTCCGCTGCCACCAGGCCGTCCTGCATGGCCTCCACCATGAACCCGGGCTTGCGGAGATCCCCGCCCACAAAGACCCACTTTTTATTCAGGCTCTGAAGGGTTACCGGGTCCACCGCAAGCCTTCCGCGGTCATCCACGAGCCCTTCCGTCTGAAGCGCCGACCAGTCGGGTCCCTGGCCCACCGTGACAATGAGGACATCCCCGTCCAGTACCAGGGTGTCCTTCGGGTCAAAGGCCGGGTTGAAACCCTTTTCATCGAAGACTCGGACGCACCTGGGGCACACTGCCCCTTTCATCTGTTCGCCCTCGCCGATGATCTTCTGAATGCCCCTGGAATAGGTGATGCGGATCCCTTCTTCCCAGGCCCCGCGAATCTCTTCCACATCCGCCGGGATCCCGTTCCGGGAAGTCTTGTCTTCGCATTCCAGGGCCACGATGGCGGTTTCGCCCCCCAACCGTCGCGCCGTCCGGGCCACGTCAAAGGCCACATTCCCGCCGCCGATCACCAGCACCTTCTTCCCCGTGAAATAATTGGGCCGAATGTTGCCGTGGCTCACCTCGTAGAGGAATGACTGGCCGAACATGACCCCGGACAGATCCTGGCCTTTTACCGGTTTCCCGTCAAAAGTCAGGGCCCTGGGGGTGGGGGTTCCCTGGGCGATGAAGACGGCCTTGAAGCCCTCGTTCTGCAGCTTGTCCAGGGTCCACTTCCCCTGGCCGATCCGCGTGTTCAATTTGACGTCCATGCCCACCATCCGCACCATCCCTTCCAAGGTAGACGCCAGCACCGGCTCGGGCAGCCGGTAACGGGGAATCAGCCACAGCGCCCCGCCCAGGCGGTCCGATGCCTCGAATACGGTTACCCGGTACCCGCGCCGGCTGAGGTCGTAGCCGGCCATGAGCCCCGCCGGACCTCCGCCCACGACGGCCACATTCTCCCGGTGTTTGATGAGATTCCATTCGTCGCGGGTTTCCAGATAGGGGATGTAAGAATCGGAGATGAAGCGTTTGAGAAGTCTTCTCTTGATGGCGCCCCCCTTTGCGTGGTAGTTGCATTCCAGCTCGCAGAGACCGCACACGTAGCCGCACACCGCGAAGAAGGGGTTTTTGTCGTACAGGTAGTCTCCAATTTCAAGAATGGCCGGCGCGGCCGCTTCGGGGTCCTCGGATAGCAGGGAAATCAGGACGTTGGTGCGTTGAATGTCCTCGTTGATGGGACACTCTTCCTGGCAGGGGGGAAGGTATTGCTTTACCGCCTGTTCAACGGCTGAAGCACCTTTGCTCACGGTGTTCCACATGGCCCGTTCTCCTTCCATTTTTTCAGGGGGGGGAATGGCTTTTCACACCCGATTTCCCTCCGGAGGGTTGATCGGTGCGGCATGGGTAATGAACGCCGGTGATGATATGCCAGCGGTCTCCAGTTTGTCAACCGCAATTGCGGGGGCGACCACGGTAAATCGGGTGTCAGCCCTTTTCACTTTGATTTGATTTGGATGATCCGGATTCAAAACTGCCCCCCAGTGCCAGGTGCAGGTTGACCCGGTTGATGAGCCGGCTGGTGGAGATGTGGAGCAGGTGAATTTTGGCAGCGATCCAGGCTTTTTGAACGATCAGCACCTGAAGCAGGTCAATTTTCCCCACCTCAATAAAAAGACCGAACCGAAAGGTCTATGGGAAGAAAGGGGAAATCAATAATTTTGTATTGTGTCCCCGGAACTTGCGGAACTTGGGGTAATCGTCAATGAGTATTTTCAATGGGGCTGTTTAAAAGACTTCAGAAGATTCAAGTTGAGGGATAGCCAGCAAGTCAATGAGTTCTTCTCGGGTGAAACTTTTCATGACGGTCGGATCACTTTCTTCGATCACACTGTCCATCAGGTTTCGTTTTTTCAAGATTAAGGCGGCGATTTTTTCCTCCAGGGTTCCTTCCGTTACCAGTTTGAAGACCTGCACACCCCTTTTCTGGCCGATGCGGTGCACGCGATCCGTTGCCTGATCCTCCTTTGCAGCGTTCCACCAGCGGTCATAGTGGATGACCACCGAACCGGCCACCAGGTCGATTCCCACGCCGCCGGCCTTGAGGCTGCCCACGAATACGCGGCAGGCGGGGTCCTCGTTGAACCGTTGAATGATTTTTTCACGGTTAGTGGTTTTCCCGGTAAGGGACACGAAATCAACGGCGTTTGAGGTGAGATATTTTTCAATGATGTTGATCATGCCCAAGAACTGGCTGTAAATTACCACCTTCTGATCGCTTTGGAGGCTTTCCTCGATGAGTTCTTTGAATAAATCCCATTTCCCGGATTGAAGGCCTTGATAATCGTCGATTTTGCCTTTTACCAGGGCTGGATGGTTGCAGATCTGCTTCAGCAGGTTGAGGAGAGCAAAGATGTGGATATACGGTATGGCTTTTTCTTCCTGTCTCAGATTTTTCAGAAGTTCGTTCCCTTTGGCGGAAACCGCGTCACGGTATAGCTTCACCTGGTCTTCCGAAAGTATACAGGTCCGGATGTCTTCGATTTTTGGAGGAAGGTCATCCAATACGCTTTCTTTTTTGCGGCGCAGGGTAAAGGGTGCAATAAGGTCGGAAAGTTGTGCCCGCCTTTCTTCATCCGCATGGTTTTCAATGGGTTTCACATAGCGGTTTTCAAAATCCGTGTCTTTTCCCAGGTATCCGGGCAATGCCAGGTCCATGAGGGCTTTCAATTCTCCCAGGCGGTTTTCGATGGGCGTACCGGTAAGCCCCAGTTTCATATGGGCATGGATTCTTTTGGCGGACTGGTACAGTTGCGTCTGTGTGTTTTTCAGGTTCTGTATTTCATCAAAGACCGCCACCGAAAAATTCAAGTTTTCCAATGCCTCCACATCGCGCCTGAGGATTCCGTAGGAGGTCAGGAGGAGGGGGTGGTCGCTCATGGCCTCCTCCAGGTCCCTTTGTTTTCCATGGTAGATGATCGGCTTGAGCGCGGGGGCGTAATTGCGGACAATGTTGTTCCAATGGCTTAAGACTGTTGTGGGGCATACCACCAGAAAAGGTCCTGGACTGGCTTCCCGTTCCATCAACCCCACCATGAAGGCCATGACCTCGTGCGTTTTCCCGAGGCCCATGTCGTCACAAAGCAGACCACCAAAACCGTTTTCATATAAGAAATGGATCCATTCCACCCCCAATTCCTGATAGCGGCGCAGAATCGAGCTCAACCCTGCCGGATTATGGAAAGGTGTCGCCGGTTTGAGGGCGAGCATTTTTTTGAGCAGACCGGCCGATTCGCCCCGGCCTTCAATCTCCATGGATTCACGGTTCTGAGTCTGTAGGCGGAAAAGATCCAGGCGGGAGATCCGAACACTGTTGCCGGGGCCTGAATGATTTTCGATTTGGATATTTTCCGCAATGTCTTCGAGCCCCTGAAACGCTTCCGAAGCACAATCGATCCACCCCTCTTCAGTGCCGATATACCGTTGCCCGGCCTTCCTGGTTTTCAGTATTTCAGCAAGGGAAATTTTCTGGTTTCCGAAACCGTATTGGACCGACAGCCAGTACCAATTCCGGTCGAGGGCTTCGGGTCTGACTTCCATACGGTCAAATTGTTTCAGTATTTCCAGTCCTTTAACCGTGTCGCCCCACATGAATGGACCATCCTTTAGATCGTCTTCATATTCCTCCAGAAAAACAGGCACCTGGGACTTCTTGAGGACCATTTTTACAGGCGCTTTGAATTTTCTGAACTTTCCCGTCGTTTCCAACTGTGCCATGATCCCCATTTCCTTGATGTAGATCAGGGATCCATAGGTGAATTTTTCAAGTTCTTTATTTTCGAAAAAATTTTCTTCTCCATTTTCCTGGATCAATTGGATCTGGGGCCGGATTTCCAGGTCCAGTTCCGTATTTTGGGCGATCTTGAAAATGGATTTCAAAGGGATTGGATGAATGGCCAGCGCATGCTGATTTGGCAGATGTTCCTGCAAGGCCGAAAGCAGATTCCTGACTTTGTTTCTGGGGATGAACAGGCGGATGAGGGGTTCACCGTCGGGTGACAGTGCCGAAACCGTGAAAACACCGGTTTTTTCCGAGATGGCCGGCTCAAAGGTGCAATTGTTGTTTTGAAGGTTGCCTTCTTCAAATTCCCGATGGCAGTGGTAGGCGCATTTGAACCAGAAACTCGCTTCAAGGACCTGTTTCCGGGTCCTGAACCCTTGAGCGTTCATGTTCTTTTCGTTGTTGGTTCGGGTGATGTCGCCGAGCCTTGAGAGTGCCCAGGCCCGGTTGGGTACCCCGTCATCAGGAACGGTTGATGTGCAGCGTTCCACAAAGCGTACCCGGTCAGTGTCTTGGGAAAGGTAGTGAAGCAGGGTTTGGCCATTCGAGTCCGCGACCTTGATGATCTGGTTATCTCCGCGTGTTTGGGTTCTGAATCTCACCGGTTGTTGGGTTTCACCGGATGCTTCCCCGAGAATAGCGGCCAAATGATACCAGATCCCGGCGCGAAAACCATCTTCAAAAAACGGTTTGCCGGATTTCTGATATATGGCCTTGTAGGCTTTTGTAAGGTGTTTCTGGTGCGGGCAGGTCTTGCTTTTAGACAAGGTGCAGGTGCAGAAACGCTGGGTGATCTCGAAATCATTCCCCGGAACAAAAAACGAAACTCCCGGCCGTTTGTCCAAAGGCTCCGGCATCAAGGCCATTCCTTGACGGAAAAATTCAATCTGATGCGTCTGGGGATCTCTAAGATCTTGTATTGCTTTCTCTTCCATCGTAGGCTTTCTCTGACTGAGGGAACTTCCAAAAAATAATCTACGCATCCTGCTTGCCCTTTTTCCCGTCTTCTACGTTGTGACAACAGGCACATAGCTCACTATGCACCTGTTATCACGCCTTGATGACGAACAAAAGTTCTGCACAATATGCGTATATTATTTTCTTCCAGTTCCCTGAAATAAGTGATTTCTAGTGTTTGATCGTAATCCTGTTGTTGACTTTCGGTACAAGATTTCCTCTCAAATGCCTGATGTAGGCAATCAGCGCATCTCTTTGGAAAACGGATGAATCAAATGGGTCGGCGGCTTGAAGTAAAGCCCGATAGCCGTCTCCCCCCTTTGCCAGATACGAATTCGTTACAATTCCGTATGATTTTTTGGGGTCAATGGGGTTGCCGTTGATCAGAATATCCTTGCAGGTTTTCTTCTCTGGATCCATTGTGAAACGAATCCCGCTTGAAACTTGTGGAAAGGCGCCTTCGCCCGGCTGAACATTCCCGATGAAGTCAAAAAGGGTTCGAATTTGGGTGCCTGTCAAATTCAGAAAAACCACAGAGCTGTCAAAGGGAAGACTGTTGTAGATGGATTTTCGGTTCAGGGCCCCCTGGGGGATTCCCGCCCGGATGGCGCCGCTGTTGATCAGAGCAAAATCCGGGTTAAAACGTCTTAAATACCATTTCATTGCGTCGGCAACCAGATCGCCCAGGGCCGTCTCCCGGTATCTTCCATTGTTATTTTCGAAAGTCTCTCGGACATGCCCGATTGTTTCAGAAAGAAATCGATCCACCTTGTCTGCGTAAGGTTGAAGCAACGCCAGAAGCGCAGGGTCTTCTTCAATGGGGTTTCCGATGAAACGGAAGGTCTTTTTTCCTCCTGGGGTCTCGACAATCTGTTTGAGGTTTATGGGGATCAATTCCATGTTGAAATTGACGACCTTTTTGTCCCGGACCCAAAGATCAATTTTTCCCAGAACCAGCCCCCAGTGCCACGCTTGAACGATCAAGGTCTGGTGCGTGGGATCCGGGTCATTAATCGTCAGAGGTACGTCCAGTTTTGCATCCGTATTGCCGTCGACGATCAGATCGATTCCCGTGACCTGGGTGGCCAACCGTTTGGAGCCCCGGTTCACGCCAGGATAAATTCCCATATGGGTGAGGGCAATGATCACATCCGCGCGTTTTTTGAGGTATGGCACCAGTTTCTTGGCCACCTCAATTTCATCTTCAAATATAAGATCTTGGATATGGTCGGGGTTTCCGGTAATCCTTGCTTCCGCTGTGGTGAGCCCGAAAACGGCAACCTTGAAACCTTTGAACTGTTTTATGATATAGGGGATGGCCAGGTGGTCACCGCTATGGGTTTTTACATTGGCAGAGAGGAACGGAAATTTCGCCAGGTCCATCTGTTCCCTGAGGATATGGGTGGGATGGTCAAACTCATGGTTTCCAAGAACCATTGCGTCATACCCCATATAATTATATCCGAGGATATCAGGCTTTGCTTGGAAAAAATTAGAAACCGATTGCCCGGTATTGAGGTCTCCCGAATCCAGAAGCAGCACATTTTGGTGCTTGTTTCTGATTTCCTTTACGAGTGTGGCCCGGGCGGGAAGTCCACCCACATCCGGCGCGGAAAGATTCGAAAACTTGACCGGATGCCCGTGAGTGTCGTTGGTATACAGGACGGTGAGAGAATGAAGCGGTGAGGCTTTTGGCGTGTCATGCCCTCTGGGGGCGCCAACCGCATATGGAAAAGTGAAGAATATTCCCAGTAGAAACCCAATTGATATTATGATATTTCGGTTTCTCATGGGGGTGGATGTCATTTTATTTGGGCCTTTGTTGGGGTTGCAATGGAATAGGGTCAGTGCTATAATCCGAACGTTTATTGGCTGATTTATGACCGTCAGAGTCTATATCTTTTTTAAAAGGGGGATCAATGAAAAAATTATGGTGGGTGCTGATACCGGTATGTGTGTTGGTTTTTTGCGATCCCGGATGGGCTGAACTTTCCTCAAAGGAAAAAAATGAATTAAAGAAGGCATACAAGACCATCCTGAACAAACGGAAGGGGCCCTTTACCATCAATACCTGTACCTGTACCAATGGTAAACTGGCGCCTGTGGCGGACAAGAAAATGCGCATCCGTCCCAACCCGTGTCGGGAACTGGAAAAATCGAGGCAGCTTTTCTGCTCGGCTTACCGAAATAAGTTTGCAAAAACCCTTGCCCAAAACGGGGTCTACGTGGGGAATATTTTTTCAAACGAGGTGTTCTTATGGGATAAAAATCCGGATCATCATCGCCTTGTGAAAGGGTTTATCCTGGAAAAATATTACATGGAAACCCACCCGGAAAGCAAACTGACCATGTCTCGTGCCTATGGGGGCATCTCCGGCACCGAATTTGAAGTCAAATATGCACCCATGTTTTTCGCCAAATACTATGCCCTCACCGACTGGAAGGATTTCCATAATTACCTCCTGCAATATGAATTGCAGAGACGTTTCTTTTGCAAGGACAACCTGAGCCTGGTCAATGATATCAGAAACCTGTCACTGATCATCTATCGCAATTACAAGCCCTTTAAACCGGTAAAAGATCTGGTGCATAACCGCCTTTCTCCCAGCCTGGTGCCGCTCGTCGAAGACTTTCAGAAAAAACATCCCCAGGATCGGAAAAACGCCGGAAAATACGCGCGATTGATTGAAATGATCAGAAGCCTGACTTACGTGGATCAAAGTCAGTTGAAGGGGTACCTGCCGGATATTTCAGACCCCGGCATTCGCGATCTGGTCAAAAACATATTGAATATTCCCAAAAATGCCCCTTTAAGGCTGCTTCACAATCTGGCGGATCTGGTGGTGGCATCCCGGGAAACGGTGGCGGCCAAGGAAATCAAGCCTGAAGAGGCCGTAACCCTGATCAACCTGAATGTATCTGCGAATCTGCTCATCCTCATGACGGCCAACCGACTCATGGAACTGGATCGGGATTGGACGGCCAGGGAACTGATAGACATGCTTAAGGATATGCTGGCCGGCAGTTATGGCGCCGGACTCATGAGTCACCGGGAATATGAGTCGGGTATTTCAGCCTTGAATAAACTGCTCAACAAAAAAGGTTTGACATTAGGGGATGCGAATCGCACCCTCAATCGCGCCAATCTGGCCGTAGGATGGGCTCAGGCTTCCATCCGGACGGCATTTTCAGACGTGTGGGAGCCCTGGGTATATCTTTTTCCGGATGTTCTGCGGATTAACGATGACATCATTCGGTCCTCCCCCCTCATGAGCTACGCCACCATCCTCAAATCCCTGCGAGGCCATTTGTTAGCCAAGCTGGGCCTTGAGCACCACATTCTGGGGAAGACCGTTATTGAAGGCGTCAGGGCGTTGAATCCGGGGTTGGCTCTGGGGCCGCTGGCTTTTTTTGATGATCATCGCTACACCCGTGACAATATTCTGGCTCTTGAGACCACCAACGCGGAGCTTGAGCCCGTGGCAGGCATTATCACCAAGGATGAGGGGAACGTGGTATCTCATGTGCAATTGCTGGCCCGTGCCCTTGGCGTTCCCAATGCGGTGTTCCTGGATGCGTTGTACAGGCGGCTGGCCCCGGTCAAGGGTCGACCCCTTTTCTATGCCGTTACGCCGGTGGGACGAATTATTCTTAAGGAAGCCAGCAAGATGGATCAGGTAGACAAACTGATCCTGGCAGAATATGAAAAAAACGTTAAACGGACAAATGATGCGGATATCAAAGGTCAGTCCAGTAAACTGGCCATAGATGCCGAAAGACTGAATCTCAAGGAAACCAAAGTTTTAGGTCTGGATGATCTCAGGCGAAAAGATTCGGGTGTTGTGTGCGGGCCCAAGGCAGCCTTCCTGGGGGAATTGAAATACCATTTTCCACAAAATGTGGCCCGTGGGGTGGTGATCCCATTCGGTATCTATAATGCCCATTTTCAAAAAGCCAGAGTGGTTCTTCCCAAGAATCTTAAGGGTAAAGGGATTGCAAAGGCCGGTGAGCCCCTGGCGGGATTTGTGCGGCGTACGTATGATACCTTCTTCAATCAACTGCTCAAGGATCCTAAAATGTCGTCCGATCAGTTAGCCCAATGGATCGGACCGAGGTTGGATGTTATTCGGTATTCCATTGGGAAAATTTCCCTGGACCCGTCCTTTGTGAACGATCTTCGAGAAGCGCTTGCGGCTGAGGGCCTTTTCGCGGGCCCTGAAAAGGAACGGTTGAGAGGTGTTTTTGTACGTTCCGATACCAATGTGGAAGATATGCCCAATTTTAACGGGGCAGGCCTCAATTTGACCATTTTCAATCTCATGGCTTTTTCAGATGTACTGAAAGGGGTCAAACGGGTGTGGGCCTCTCCCTTTACCTATCGGTCATTTTCCTGGCGGCAGACGGTCATCAGCGATCCGAACCTGGTGTTTCCGTCCATTGTTGTGCTGGAATCGGTGCCATCCGAGAAATCCGGTGTATTGATTACGGCGGATGTGGACACCGGGGATTCCACCAAAATGACCATTGCCACGGCGGAAGGGGTAGGGGGCACGGTAGACGGGTCTCCCGCTGAAACCCTGCTGTACACTCCTAACGAGACCGTATTGTTAAACCAGTTCAAGTCGACCACCCGCCGGATGCTCATCCTGGAAGGGAAGGGCGGTAGCCAGATGGTGCCCGCCACAGGCGCGGAGCGGGTGTTGACGGAAAAGGAGCTCAGCGCTCTGGTGGCATCCGCTGAGAAGATCAAAAGAGAGTTCACCCCTGAAAAAGGCACTGGCGGCGATCTGTTGCCCTGGGATATCGAATATGGCTTTAAAGGTGGTAAGCTCTATCTTTTTCAAACCCGACCCTTTGTGGGGAACAGCGATCTAAGAAACCTGCCCGCCCTTGCGGCACTGGACAAAGGCGTTAGAGAAAAAGAAGGTCAACCGTTTTCCCTCGATGAAAAAGTCAAGTGGCAGCCGTGATCTGTTTTGGTTTTTAGCTATTAGGTTTCGCTCTTGTTCCCACGCTCCGCGTGGGAACATTTTAAAAGACGCTCTGCGTTATGTTCCAAGATATTATCAAATCAGAATTTTTGACAATCTTGTGGCAGCGGAAATGACCTGATAATACTCTTTTTTGACTATGAAATAGATATAACGACAAGTAGTGGTATATCAAGTGTCTTCGATGTAAGACCATATTTAAAGGACCGTGCATTCAAAGAACTCTCTAATGAAGTGTATTTTCGTCTTGTACGCCCTGCACATCATGGTATTATCTGGCCAAACGAGCAAGACTTCAGTTCCGATACTATTATTTGGGATATTCAAAATGCTAACCAGGTGCGCCACCAGACGCCGTAAAACGCCCTGACTTTTAATTGGCTTTTGTGCACGGCGCCGGTGAGCTTATCGTTCGGCTATAGGAAATGAAATGAGAAAAATAGAAGAAGATTATCAGCGCATAAAAGATGACAGGCGTTTATTCGATATCCGCTTCTGGCAATCCCAGGGAGATCTTGCCATTTTTGAAGCAGTAACGGAAATGCTAAATGATTATTTTTTGATTCGAGGAAACAATGTTGACGAGTCCAGACTTCAGAGAACTATTGAAAATTTTCGAAAAGCATAAAATTCGTTATCTTGTAGTGGGTGGATATGCAGTAATGAAATACAGTGAGCCCCGATTCACGAAAGATCTTGATGTGTTTATAGCGACTGATCAAGATAATGCAAATGCTGTGTATGCTGCATTGAAGGAATTTGGTGCACCACTGGAAAATCTTACTCCAGATGACTTCACACAAAAAGGCTATTTCTATCAGATGGGAAGGCCACCTATACGGGTCGATATTATGATGTCGATTCCAGGAATCGAGTTTGATGAGGCATGGGGAAAACGCGAAGTGGTTGAATTGGATGATCTTAAAATCCTTTTCATTTCGCGATTTGACCTTATCCGAGCAAAAGAAGCGAGCGCAAGACCACAAGATAAGATCGATAGTGAGAAACTCAAGGAAGCCGAACAATTGGATGCACTTGACGATAAATAGCACGCCGCTTCGCTTTGTGCCATTTATCGCAAGTGATCCAAGTCGGTGGCGTTTGGTTGTTTGTCGTTTGCAGAACCAAAGGACGAGTTAATTGAAATTTCTTTCTCCTGACCATCCCGCCATTTTTCCCCATGGCGGGATGGTTATTTTTGAGGATTGAAAATGGCCCCCATAAAACGATTATTTGAAAATTTTCTAACAGCTACCGGAGAAAACAAAGGCCTTTTTCTGCCGCTTTTCGGCTGTTTTTTTCTGGTGTTGTTCAGCTACAGTTTTATCCGACCGGTCTGCGAGTCTCTCTTTCTGTCGTCATGGGGGGCTTCCAAAATGCCCCATGTCTGGATTATATCGGCTTTAGCCACGGCTGCGGTGGTCTGGGTTTATAATAAATTTGTCGTTTCCGCCAGACCCTCCTGGCTTTTTGCGGTGAGCAATTTCCTGGCGGTCGCTTTTTTTCTCCTGTTCTATCTCTATTTTTCGGCACAAAACAGGGGATTCTCCCTGATGGCCTTTATTGTTAAAGACATCTATGTGGTCATCCTTATTGAGCAATTGTGGACTTTTTGTGACACCACATTCTCGGAAAAGCGGGCGAAGATTCTCTATGGATTTCTGGCTGGCGCTTGTTCCATCGGTGGTATTGTGGCCAGCGTTCTCACCTCGGAGCTGGCGTCTGTTATGGGCTCTAAAAACCTCATATTTGTGGGCTGCGGGGCGTTGCTGCTGGGGGTATGGTTGTTTGCTTATGCCAACCGGAAGGGTGGCGCGGCATTGACCCGGGCTCGGGAAAAAGGGGTTGAGAATGCTCAGGAAAAAGAGGCAACGGGAAGCATCTGGGGCGGTTTTGACGTGGTGTTGAGATCAAAATATCTGATTTTAATATGCGTCATGCTTATGCTGAGCCAGTTTGTGACGGCGCTGATCGGTCTTCAGTTCAACCAGGTGCTGGAAGTCCAGGTTACTGAAATGGATCTGAGGACCGCTTATCTGGCCAGGTTTTATGGGGCAACCAATGTGATTGCGCTGGTCCTCCAGTTTGGAATCAGCGCACCCATGCTCCATTTCCTGGGGCTATTGTTGTCGCTGGTCCTGGTGCCGGCCATCATGGGGGCCGGATCTCTTGCCTTTTTCTTTGCACCGACTATGGGCGTACTGTTCGGTACGCGCCTGGCCAACAAAAGTTTGACGTATTCGATCTTCCGTTCGGCAAAGGAGATCCTCTATATCCCATTGAGTTACATTGAAAAATACAAGGGCAAGGCGGTTATTGATATGTTTATATACCGCTTTGCCAAAGGCGGCATCGGTGCGGTTATTATCGGCATGCAGGCGGTCATGGCCGTCACAGCCGTCAGGATCAATTACATGGTGATCGGGTTGATTATCATTTGGATCCTGATTGTTCCCCTACTGATCAAAGAATACAAAAAGCGTGAGTAGGGGCGAAAAATTTTTCGCCCCTACAAAAAGGATAACGCCTTAATGAAGAACCCAACAGGTGTTTGCTGGTTATATGGTCTCAGATTGGTCCTCATGGTTTTGCCCCTGGTGTTGTCAATAGCTTTCGTCGTTCAGGCGGCTGAGCCAGTGAAAAAGCAGGCCCAGGACCAGGATGATACAGAAAGTCAGCCCCAGGGGGTATTTTATTACCGGATAGAACCTTCTTTTTACACGGGATTCGCCCCCCGGTGCCAGGATCCCAATGGCATCCATATCCATCTGGGGCGCGGCAATCAGGTTCGGGTTACCCTTGTCCTGTCAAACCAGATCGTTGATTCGTACCTCCCGGATCTGGCGCTGAGATACCGCGTTTACCATGAACTTGTCAAAGAATCCAAAATTAAGCTCACCCAGAACATGGGTTTTGAAAAATTCAGCCGAATCATTTCGGAGGAAAAAATACTGAAGCTGGCTGATGAGAAAAATGACTTGAATCGCTCTCAATACCGGAAAATCAGCCTTGAAATGCTTGAAAAGTTGAATCCGGGGAAGGTGTTTCATATTTCAGTGGATTTCGATTGGCGAATTAACGAATGGTCAACCCAACTGACGCCTTTTCTAACCAAAAAACCCTCCATTCAAGAGAGCCTGGTTCTCATCAACAATATGTTGCCTACAAGGATATGGGTCACCGAGTTGCCCTGGAGGCTGGAAGACAAGCTGCGCTATGCCATTACCCTTTATGTCCTTTATGAGGAAGCCGAAAAAAGCGAACAGTCCTGGAACGCGTTTTACAGCGCTGCTGTTGAGCTGTTTGAAGCCGCCACCCAGGGCATCTATCCTCTTAAAGGAAAAATGCTCGATTTTTATGAATTCACGGCCGTATATCCCGTTGGGACACTCAATCAACACGCCCAGTACGATGGTCGTAAGATTCCCCTGTACCCCTGCCCCGGAAAGCGCAACCTCATTGAACACCAGCGCACAAAAGTGGTGGATCACATTCCGGACAAGGTTTCTTACGGGTATTTACCATGGATTCCCTATATGCATGTGGGAAAAACACTGCATAACTCGTTTCATACCCTGTGGTTTCAGAATGACACGAAGAAAAACACGTTCATTCCGAAAGAATGGAAACAGAATACAAAAGGCAGTCGGACCGGAAAACCCTATCCCCGTTTATGGCTGCTCAGCCGAGGGCCCATGTCCCACGGGTGCACCCATGTCAATGCCGGGCACATTTCCGAGTTGCGACAAATGCTTCCATCAGACGAGAAACTGCTGCCTCAGGTGGTGACGTATCGAAATAAATCCAACCATTTTGATGTGTTTGATATCGATGGCGATGGACAGCCTGAAGTGATGGGTGTAAAATATTTCCATGCCTATTCCCTCAAAAATAAAAAACCCCATAAAAGGAGGGCACCGGCCGATCGGAAGTCTTTTTACAAATGGCTTTACGTTAACGGCTATCACTATGATAATGATGGGCAACTCATTTTTGGTCAGGCACCCACATCCAGATATGTCAGGAAGAATGCCTACAAGGGTGAAACATATGAAAACATTCCCCTTTATGAGGCAGAGTATACACCTGAGACCATTCAGTTTTATAACCGCATGCCCATCCCTTTTGTGAGGGAGTTGCGCCGCATTAGCAGCACCTACGATCATAACCGAAAGGTCTTGAAGCTAAATAAATAGATGGGGAATAAGGGCCTCGGCCCTAAGGCACGAGTCGACCGCCATGTGGAATCGAACGGATGCCAATCGCAATCATGTTCAGTTGATTATCGGGCTATGCCTGTTTGTATTTTTTAACATTTCATGTTTTACTGTCATCTCTTCCTTTACCAAGAGCAACTTCCTCACGGCCATTCAAATCACCCCGGCCCTTTTTGGCTACAACGGGCAGGAGGGGTTCAACCAGAGACCCTATTTCTTTCTGTACGGATTTGCGGGTGTTGGCTTCATCCTTTTCTATTTTCTCTACCATGTGCTGAACCCGAAGGTTTCATTTGAACATCGGATCAAAAGAGACATGCTTTTTTTGATGGGATGTTCCCTTGCGCTTTATTTAATTCCCCTGTTTTCACCCGGTTTTCAGCAGAAATTCTTTCCGGCATCAATATATTTTGTTGTTTATGATATCTTAGACGACTTTATTATTGTTCAGACCTGGACGCTCATCAATTATGCCATCGATATTCGAGAGTCAAGAAAGATTCAAAACCTGTTCCTGTTTTCAGGCGGAATCGCCGCCTTCATATCAGGAAGACTCGTGGTGCCCTTAATCCCGGCGGATTCCCCTTTGGGTTTTCTCGTTTTGACCATGATTATATCCAGCATCAGCTACCTGATCGTTTCCCACATCTTTTCCGTTCACCGTTCCCGCATACTGACCGGTGCATCGAGGAAACGGGTAGGGTTCAGGACTTTGTTTGCGTCTCAAAAGAAATACCGGATCATAAAATCCATCATTTATCTGACCATCCTGATTGGTGTCTTTAACCTCTTTTTTAAGGTTCTCTTCGATACCCAGGTAAATGTAAGATTCCCCGCAGCGCCTGTGATGGAGACGGCGCTTCTCGACGGTTCAAACGAACCGGATCCGAAAACAGAATTCATCGGAGATTACAAGGCCTATATCAGTTTCCTTCAAGTGATTTGTCAACTTGTCTTCATCTATTTCTTCACGCGTCTGTGGTTCAACGGCCGTATCCTTTTTTCCTATTCTTTTCTGTTGATTCCGAACCTTATTTTTATTCTATGGGCGTATTTTACGCGGTCGTCCGGCCATGAAAATCTCCTTTTCTGGGGGGTCATTGTCGCATGCGGTGTCAATGAACTGATCAGGCGCATTATTTTTGATGCAGCCTACCAGGTACTCATGTTTTCGGTTCCTGAAAGGCTTTGCAATGCGTTGAGACTATATTCCAAACTATTGATAAAACCCCTGGTGGTCATTGTCATCTGCCTCTTTTTTGTGGTGTTACCGCCCCAGCAGGGTGTGGTGCCCCTTTACTGTTTTTTAATTATGCTATTTCTGTTCGTGATGATGGGTGTGGTGTCTCGAATTCCAGGGCATTACGTCTCCTCTCTCAAAACATCGGTTCTGAGACGTCTACCCCTTTCCGGTGCTGAAAGTTCGCTCGTGAGAATGGAGGTCAGCTACGTCATTCATCAGTATGAGCAGGCGGTTCTGGGAACACACGATCGGTTTGGATACCTTTACATCCTGGATATCATACGCAATAACTATTCGTCAGATCTAAACTTTATTCTGCTTGAACTCCTTGATAACGAAGACCGGGATGTGAGGCTGGAAGCCGTTTCCGTTATCGGTTTCCTGGGTATCCTGCCATTGATGGCACCTCTTGAGACGCTGTTTGAAGCGGAAACCGATGAACCTCTGAAGTTGGTTTGTCTCAAGGTAATTGCCCGGTTGGGTATCTCGGATGAAAGCGTCATTTTACGGTGGATGGATTCAGACCTTCCCATTATTTACAGGCGGTATATCCTGGCCATTGCATATGGCACCGGAAATGAGATTTTAAAGCAGTCGGTTGTGGATGAGACGGTTTCCCTCATCCATTCAGATCAAAGGGAAAATGCCCTTGCCGGGATCTGGTTGACCGGTTATTTAAACCTTCATGATCTCAAGGGAGATGTGGAGAATCATTTTGATATGGACCCTGCCAGATCTTTTGAGGTTATTTCAAGGACATTGGCCAAGCTTGGGGATGCACATCTATTCAGCGGATACCTGGAGGATGTGGGCTATGAACGAATCAATGATTTTGAAAGGTTCAATGAGAACCTTGCCTTTTTGGAAAAGGCATCTTTTCCCATCATTTCCCGAATGATCTCGTCTATTATTGATTCCAAATCTCATTTTGAATCACGGAAATGCCTGCGAAGCCTTAAGGCAAACGCATCTCTTGAAACCATTGAATTTTTGCTCGAAATGCTGGAAAACTTGAATGTTCCCCAGATCCGGGAGGAAGCCCTCAATGTTATTGGGAAAATCAAGAAAGCCGAACCGAATCTGGATTGCAGTGCCCTTTTGGTAGATTTGCCAAAGGAAGTCGATTTGTGTACAACATATTGCCGTTACTATTCCGTGGTCAAATCATGGAACCCCGAAAGCCTGGTTTTGATCGAACTGGCCCGGAATATAGAACACCGGCTGTGGTGCGTTTTCAAAATACTGGATATTTTCTATCCCGATCTGGGAATGTTTGATTCTTACTACCGAATCATCCATACAACGTCGCAATCCGGAAATATAGACCATGTGAAAGGCAAATCCATTGAGTATCTGGACAGCCTGATTAAAGGTAAAAAAGATGAGCATGTGGTATTTCTGCGACTGTTGGACGCGGTCTCATTTGAAGACGGATTCCTTTTGAAGGTGGACTCTTTACCCGGTCCTCACCTGACAATCGAGGATGTTTATGAACAGATTCTATTGCAAAGCAATCATTGGCTGGAAGTGTCGGCCATCCTGGATGTGCCGCCGGATATGCAAAAGCGGTTCATGCCGGTTTTGGAGGAGATTGAGGATATGATACCGGTACTGGAAAAAATTCATTTTTTGAGAACGGTTTCACTTTTCAAGGGGTTTTCCATCACGGACATGATCATTATGGCCCAGATTGCCCAGGAGGTCAGTTTTGAAGCGGGCCATGTTCTTTTCAGGGTGGGTGATCCGGGGGATGCCCTCTATCTCATATTGGAAGGAAAGGTGGATATCGTCAATGAAAATGACAAACTTTTGGTAAGCGTTGGGCCTCCCGGCTGTTTCGGTGAAGTGGCCGTTTTAGACAAGAAAGGTCGCTCGGCTACGGCCAGATGTGTGGACGAATGTCGTATGCTGATGATTACCAGTAAAGATTTCCAGGAGATCCTTGAGGAGTATCCCGCCCTTTACAAGAATATTGTCTACCTCTTGACCAGTTGGTTGCGTGAAGACAAGACCCGTGCCAAGGAGGCCAAGGGAGATGGCGCATAACGGAGAACAGAGGACGGATGACAGAGGACAGAGGGCGGCCGTCCGTCATCTGTCATCCGTCATCTGTTTTATTACGGCGGCATTCCTTTTTGTGGCGCCATCCTGCAAACAGGCCAGGCGCTATGAGTATCAACATATCAAACAAACCTATGAAAAACCCAAAAAACCAGTGGCAGTGATGACGTCACCGGCGCCAAACCATCCGGTTGAAACCCCCGAAATGGTCATGGCGGCTGCGGGTTCTCTGACGCTGGAAAAAGTAATCCGAATCGCCCTTCAAAATAACCCTGGACTAGACATGGCGGTGGCGCGGATTCAACAGTCAGAGGCCATGCTGGATGAGGCCATGAGCGCATTCTGGCCGGTGATCAGTGTTTACGGGGAATACCTTCAGGGAAATGCTCCGTCCGCCTACCTGTTTAAAACCATTGATCAGCGTAAATTGTCCCCGGGCACCGATTTCAACAACCCGGGATGGTTTGAAAACTACGAGGTGGGAATCCAGGGACGGTTGAATCTTTTTAACGGGGGGCGGGATTATCTGAGAAAGCGCATGGCGGAGACGGGTTTGACCATGAGCCGTCTGGATCGGAAAACCGTTCAAAACGGCCTGGTGACGTCCGTTATACATGCCTATTACAGTGTTCTGGCGGCCGGAAGATACGTAACCATCAGCGGTGATTCTGTGAAAACGGTGAAAAAGGAGCTCACCATGGTCATTGTGCGGTATGAGGCCGGGGGGGCTCTTAAATCGGATGTACTGTCTCTTAAAGTCGCGCTGGCACGAGCCAGGGAAGACCTTATCCGGGCTCGGAATAATCACAGTCTCAGCGTTTCATCCCTGGCCAACCTGCTGGGTCTTCACCCGGATACGCCCATTTCACTGGCCGGCCAGCAGCAGGTCCCCGTCAAGGTGCCTGATTTGTATGAAAAAGCATTGGTCATGGCCATGGCAAACCGCCCGGAATTGCATAAATCCCGGTTGCAGGTGGTCCGGTCACGCATGGATCTGGACGTGGCCCGCTCCGAATACCTGCCGCGATTGGACGCCCAGATGAGAACCTATTTTGATGACCCGGGTCTTGATTTTGACTGGGATCGGAAAAACTGGACCGCAGGGGTCATCCTCAATTGGGATGTGTTTACCGGGTTCAGGAGACAGTCCCATGTGGACCGTGCCCGTGCCGTGTTAAAAGAGATGTTGGCCGCCGACCGGAAGGCGACCCTGGCGGTGCAACTGCAGCTGAAAGGGGCTTACATGAAATATGCGGAGGCCAAAGCCCGCTGGAATGTGAGCCGGGCCAGCGTGGCGCACAGTGAAGAGTCCCTGCGTCTGGTTCAGAAGCAATACGAAGGGGGGTCTGCCACCATTACCCGGTATCTGGAAGCAGAGCTGGCCAGAAATCGGGCACGGCTGAGGACCGCCACAGCCTTTTACGACCGGGAGAAGACGGCTGCGGCCATTGGGCGGGCCATGGGGTTCTGGGCGAATAACGGAGGACGGACGACAGATGACAGATGACGGTAGGGGCAGGTCTCGTGCCTGCCCTTTACAGATGACGGAGGACAGCGGTTTGAATTGTGAAGGGGTAGGGAGAATGGATTGTCATGGATGAAAAGAAATCTCGAAAAGGGGTCCGTTTTCTGTCTTTACTGTGCGGTATAGTAGCGCTGGTGTTATTGATGCTTTACATGGCCGACGTTTTTGTCCCTGATAAAATCGATCCGGGGAAATTAAGCGTCGAGAAACCAATGTGGACGACAAAGGCCACCGCAAGAGTAGTTCGGGAAACGGTGCCCGATTTTTACGAGGCCCCGGGAACGGTACGCCCCCGACAGGAAACCCGGGTTGAGTCCCGGGTGCAGGGGCGTATTGTTGATGTCCTGGTGCGACCCGGGGATATGGTTAAAACCGGAGACCGCCTGGTGGTGCTGGACAGCCGGGAGTTGCAGGCCCGTTTGGAACAGGCGCGGCAAGCGGTTTTATCGGCCCGTGCCCGGCGGGATCAGGCCCGACAGGGAGTTAACGCGGCGGAAGCCACCTTTGGGCGTGCGGAAGCTGCCCATAACCGCGTGAAAACCTATTTCAAATCAGAAGCGGCCACGAAGCAGCAGCTGGAGGAGGCAGAAGCTTCTTTTCACCAGGCCCGGGCCGGCCTCAGTCAGGCTCGTGAGGGTTTGAAGGAAGGGAATGCCGGCGTAAAACAGGCCGAGAAGGGCTTTGAAGAAGCGCGCATTGTTAAGAATTATACTGAAATTCGGTCGGATGCCCATGGGCAGGTGGCCGAACGGCTGGCGGAACCCGGCGATATGGCATTCCCCGGAAAACCGCTGCTGGTGTTGCAGACCCGTGGGGCCCTGCGCCTGGAGGCCCTGGTGCCGGAAGGGATGATTCACCGGATCAAGCTGGGGGAATCCTTGAAGGTCGTGATTACGGCCATTAAAAAGAGCCTGTCGGGTCCGGTGACCGAAATCGTCCCTTCTGCGGATCCGGCCACCCGTTCCTTTCTGGTCAAGGTAGGCCTGCCAGAGACCAAAGGGCTCTATCCCGGCATGTTCGGGCGTCTGATGGTACCGGTGGGGAAAATATCCGTGGTATGGATGCCGGAAAACGCTCTTGAACGGGTGGGGCAACTGGAAATGGTACACGTTAAATCCGGGGAGAAATGGACTCGGATCTATGTGACCACAGGACGGGTGTTTCACAACCGGGTGGAGGTGCTTTCGGGCTTAAACGGCGATGAAACGGTTGTTGTTGGGGAGGAAGCGAAATGAGCCGGAATGATTCGCGCCCACCGGGATTGATCGCCCGGATTGTGGAGCTGTTCATTACCTCCAAGCTTTCCATTCTCTTTATCATCTTCGCCATGGCCATGGGGGCAGCCGCTGTTTTGATGACGCCGCGGGAAGAGGAACCCCAGATTGTGGTGCCGCTGGCCGATGTCTATGTCAACGCCCCGGGCGCGTCAGCGGAGGAAGTGGAGAAACTGGTGGCCACCCCCCTGGAACGTCTGCTCTGGCAGATTGACGGGGTCGAGTATGTGTATTCCGTGTCCCGTCGGGACATGGCCATTGTTACGGTTCGCTTTTACGTGGGTGAAGACCGGGAAAAGTCCCTGGTAAAGCTCTACAACAAGATTTCCATGAACATGGACCAGGCCCCGCCACTGGTGCAAAACTGGCTGATCCGACCGGTGGAAATTGACGATGTACCCATTGTCAACCTGACCCTTTATTCCCATCAGTACAATGACCATGAACTGCGCCGCATCGGTGAAGAGGTACTGAGCCGGCTGGCCCGGGTTCCGGATATTTCCAGAACCTACATTGTCGGCGGTCGTTCAAGGGAAGTGCGGGTAGCGCTCAGCCCGGACCGAATGGCAGGCCTGGGGGTCTCCATGCTGGACGTCTGGCGAGCCCTTCAGGGAACCGATGCCGCGGTAACGGCGGGGCATTTCAATCGAACCAACGAATCGTTTTTGGTGACCAGTGACTCCTTTGTGGGGTCGGCGCGGGAAGTTGCCGACCTGGTGATTTCCATGCACCAGGGGCGGCCCGTATACCTGCGGGATATCGCCCAGGTGACGGATGGACCGGAAGAGCCAACCGTGTATACGCGCTTTGGTTTTTCCAATGCTTACCGGAGACCCGACACTCACAAGGGAATGACCCACGATCTGCCGGCTGTCACCCTGGCCCTGGCAAAGAAACGGGGAACCAATGCAGTTCGGGTAGCCGATGAAATCCTGATCAAGATGGATGAACTGAAAAAAACCGTGATCCCGGACGGTGTTGAGGTGGCGGTCACCCGGAATTACGGGCAAACTGCCCAGCATAAGGTCAACAATCTTCTGGGATCTCTGGCCTTTGCCATCCTCACGGTGGTGGCCCTCCTGGCCTTTACCCTGGGTTGGCGTGAAGCCCTGGTGGTGGCCCTGGCCGTCCCTTTGAGCTTTTCACTGGCCCTTTTTGTCAACTATGCTTTCGGCTTTACCATCAACCGGGTGACCCTGTTTGCCCTCATTTTGAGCCTGGGGCTTGTGGTGGACGACCCCATCACCAATGTGGACAATATTCAGCGGCATATTCGAATGGGAAAGCGAAATCCCCTTTCCGCCACGCTCCATGCGGTCCAGGAGGTTCTGCCTCCGGTGATCATGAGTACCCTGGCCATTATTATTTCCTTTGTGCCGCTCTTTTTCATCACGGGCATGATGGGCCCGTACATGGCGCCCATGGCCGCCAATGTACCCCTTACGGTGAGTTTTTCCACGCTGTGCGCTATTACGGTGGTGCCCTGGTTCAGTTACCTGCTGCTGAGAAAATCCGCACCCGCATCCGATCAGCAGGCCGTGTCCGGCGTGGGTGCCGATGTGACGCCCCCATGGGTTAAAAAAGGGTATCGCCTTGTGGTGGCCCCTTTTCTGGATTCGGGGAGCAAACGATTCCTTCTTTATTTTATTGTTTTCTTGCTGCTGGTGGTCTCTATGCTCCTGGCGCTGTTTCGATACGTGCCCATGAAAATGCTCCCCTTTGACAATAAGGATGAATTTCAGATCGTGATCGATATGCCCGAAGGCACGCCCCTTGAGCAGACCTCCCGGGTGGTTCAGGATTTTGAACGGTACCTGCGCCAGGTTCCGGAGGTGACGAATCTCGTTTCTTACACGGGGACCGCCTCGCCCATGGATTTTAACGGCATGGTGCGGCACTATTACCTGCGGCAGGGGGGGAATGTGGCGGATATCCGCGTTAACCTGGCAGGGAAACAACGGCGCAAACAACAGAGCCATGCCATCCTGCTTCGCCTGCGAAAGGACCTGGAAGCCGTTGCAGCCCGCCACGGGGCACACATCAAACTGGTGGAGATGCCCCCCGGGCCGCCCGTAATTGCCACGGTGGTGGCGGAAATTTACGGGGGACCGGACCAGTCCTATGAAGACCTGATTGCGGCTGGAAAAACCGTGCAGGGGATCATGAAAACAGAACCCTTTGTGGTGGATATTGACGATACCACCGAGACCCCGAGAGATCGGATCGATTTTGTGCTGGACAAAGAAAAGGCAGCACTGCACGGGGTAAGCACCGCCATGATCACCGGGACCCTGAGAACTGCATTGAGCGGGGGAAGCCCCGCCACGGTTCACCGACGGGGGGAACGCCAGCCCCTTCCGGTGAAAATCATCCTTCCCAGGGCCAAACGCTCCGGCATTGTGTCGCTTTCCCGGATTCCCGTAAAGGCACAGGACGGCAAAATGATTCCCCTGGGGGAGTTGGGGACTTTTAAAAAAGTGGCCGAGGATCAACCCATATACCACAAAAATCTTGAGCGGGTGGTCTATGTGTTCGGGGAGATGGCCGGCCGTGCCCCTGCCGAGGCCATTTTGGATATGCAGAAACGGATTGACCATCAACCGCTTCCAGACGGCTTGCGAGCTGAATGGGCCGGGGAAGGGGAGTGGAAGATCACCCTGCGGGTCTTTCGGGACATGGGTATTTCCAATATGGCCGCCCTGATGGGGATTTACACCCTGCTGGTGATCCAGATGAATTCATTTCTCATGCCCCTTCTGATCATGCTGGCAGTCCCCCTGACCCTCATCGGCATCATGCCGGGGTTCTGGCTGCTCAATCTGTTGCTGGCCGATCCCGTTGGCGGCTTTGACAATCCGGTCTTTTTCACGGCCACCAGCATGATCGGTATGATCGCGCTGGGCGGCATTGTCATTCGAAATTCGCTGGTGTTGATTGAGTTCGTAAACGGCGCTGTCAAGAAAGGGGTGGCCCTTCGGGAGGCCATTTTGCAGAGTGGCGCCATCCGGCTGCGACCCATTTTGCTGACCGCCGCCACCACGGCCCTGGGGGCCTGGCCCATCACCCTGGATCCCATCTTTTCCGGTTTGGCGTGGGCCTTGATTTTCGGGTTGTTCGCGTCAACCCTTTTCACCCTGGTGATCGTGCCGGTGGTTTTTTATGCGCTGCAGAAAAACAGACAAATCTACATGTAAGCGGCAATCTGGCATCTTCCAAGGTCCAGGTGATTTGGGTAAAATCTTGTTAAATGAAAAACCTGTTGTGTTTGTCATGAAAAAGGAGTAATATTTCATGAAAAGTGCAAGGAGGTGTGTTTTATGGCGAATTTGCAGATCAAGAATATAGACGAGGAGTTCTATGGGCGGATAAAGGCCCTGGCGGATTCGGAAAACCGGTCCATCAGCCAGCAGGTTCTTTACTTGTTGAAAGGGTACCTTTCCGGAAGAAAAATGACCGGTGCAGCGAAGTCGCCGGCGCAGGTTCTTCTGGATCTGGGCGGCTCCTGGCAGGATGATAGAGGTCCTGAAGAAATTATTTATGATATTAAAAGAGATCGGTTAAACTCCAAGAAATTATCCGAAGGGTTTTAAAATGTATCTGCTTGATACCGACATGATCATTTACAGCTTGAAAGCCGATAAAGCGGTACGCCGGAACCTTCGGCGCCACCTCCACGACCCCATCAAAATAAGTGCCGTCACCCTGATGGAGTTGTATTATGGCGCCTATAAATCTAAAAAGATTGCCAACAATCTCGCAAAAATAAAAACAATTGAAAACACATTTGAAATCATACCTGTCAGTCGGGAACTGGTTGAGATCTTTGGCGTGTTGAAATCAGGTCTCGAAAAGGTTGGAAAGCCGCTGGATGATTTTGATCTCATCCTGGCCTCAACCGCCATGAGCCATAACCTGACCATCGTTACCAACAACGAAAAGCATTTTGGGCGGATCGATGGCTTGAAAATGGAAAACTGGTCCAGGGCCTGATGGTTCAATAAACACCTGTCCCGAAACTTTAAAAGAGGTGTCTGTCAGTGCGAATGACCATTTTTCTAAGTGTTTTCATTGCCCTCTACGGTTCTCTTCATTTCCTTGCCTTTTGGACGGCCAGGCGGGCATTTCACTTTCACAAAGGGGTGGGAGTCGCTTTGGGTCTGTTCATGGGGGGGATGGTCGTCTGTCCCATCCTGGTCCGCGTGGTTGAGCGGCAGGGAATGGAGTCCCTTGCCCGAGTGCTGGCCTATGTGGGTTACACCTGGATGGGCCTCCTGTTTCTCTTTGTTGTGGCGGCATTGTTCCTGGATATTTACCGGGGAGTTGTTTTTCTGGTGTCCCTGATAACCGGACGTCGTTTAGCTAAAGCGAAGTTCTCTCCAAAAACCGTTTTTTTTCTTTGCCTGGGAACGGCTCTTGTTTTAGGCGTGTATGCTCAAATCGAAGCCATTAGCATTCAGACGGAACATATCGTCATAAAATCTCCCGAAATCCCGAAAGAGGTGGGTCGATTCAGGATTGTCCAGATTTCTGACGTGCATCTGGGGCTGATCATGGGGAAAAGGCAGCTTTCACGCATCCTGAACGTGGTGCGCGCAGCAAAACCGGATATTCTGGTTTCCACCGGCGACCTGCTGGACGGACAGGTGGATGGTATCGAAGGTCTGGCAAGGGAATTTCTGGGGATCAAACCGCCCCATGGGAAATATGCCATCAACGGAAACCACGAATACTATGTGGGAATCGAAAGAGCCCGAAAATTCTGTAAAGCAGCCGGATTTACCCTTTTGAGCAATGAGACCTTTGACATTCCCGGTATTCTGGTTATCGCAGGGGTGGATGATCTAACGGCTAACCGGTTCGGCCATTACGGAAAGCCTACGGAAAAACAGCTGCTTTCGAAATGGCCGACGGGTCGGTTCGTAGTGGTTTTAAAACATCGGCCACTGCTGGATGAGGCGTCAAAGGGTCTGTTTGACCTGCAATTATCCGGGCATACCCATCGTGGGCAGATTTTTCCTTTCAGCCTGATTATCAAAATGCTGTATCCCATTGATGCGGGATTGCTGAAATTGGCAAACGGCGCCGTTTTATACGTCAGTCGGGGTTCCGGAACCTGGGGACCGCCCATGCGATTGCTGGCGCCCCCGGAAGTCACCATTATTGAACTGGTACATGGGAAGCGGGAAAACAGTTGACCTTATATTTAGACTCGGATTAAATGAAAGATCTAAGGCGGCAAGCCGCAGTTTAAAGTTTAAGGTGTGAGGAGAAAACATTATGGAAACGGTAAACGACACCATCGGCGGTATGCTGGAAAAGATAGCACAGCGCTACCCCGAACGTGATGCGCTGATTCATACGGAAAAGGGGACCCGGTATACGTATCAACTGCTCTCCTGGCAGGTGGATCAGGCGTTTTGCGGTCTGGCGGGCCTGGGAATCAAACGAGGCGATCATGTGGCCATATGGGCGGCCAATATTCCGGAGTGGCTTATTTCCATGCTGGCCATTGCGAAACTGGGTGCTGTCTTTGTTCCCGTTGATCCGGGGGCCGGCCGGGAGGATCTGGAATACATCCTGGAACAGGCGGAATGTGTGGCCTTAATGGTTTCTGGAGAGTTGGCGGAGGCAACCGCCGCGGTTAAAATTCCCTCACTTGAACATATCATTGTGATATCCCCCGGCCCCGCGGCGGTCGGGATTCCCTGGCCGGAACTGATCAGCGGCGGGGAAGCGGTGAAACTTGAAAAGACCCGGAAAATGACGGAGGCCGTTCGCCCCGAAGATCCTGTGGCCATCATGTACACCTCGGGTACGACCGGCAAACCTAAAGGGGTGGTGGTGGATCACCTGGGGTTAATCAATAAATCGCTCTGTTCCACCGAGCGGCAGAAAATTACCGAAGCCGACCGTCTCTGCCTGTTTTTCCCGCTTTTTCACATGTTCGGCAATACGTGCATTGCGCTCGCAGGCCTCATTCGCGGGGCGGCCCTGATCATGCCTTCTGAGACCTTTGATCCGGTCAGGGTCCTCGATACGGTTTATGGTGAGGCGTGCACCGGCATATATGGGTCTCCCGCCATGTTTATTGCGCTTCTGGAACATCATGGTTTCATAAAAGGCCGATGGGGTACGGTTCGTACCGGCATTGTGGGCGGGGCCCCCTGTCCCATGGAATTGATGAAGCGGCTGGTGGAAGAGATCGGGGTTTCCGACCTCACAGTGGCCTATGGCATCACGGAGACATCCTCGTGGATCACCATGACCCATCCCGACGATCCTCTCTCCCTGCGGGTGGGAACCATCGGAACGCCGCTACCGTGTAATGAGGTGAAAATTGTGGATCCCCGGACGGGTGAAGACCTTGTCCCCCATACGCAAGGGGAACTCTGCACCCGGGGGTTTCTCATGAAAGAATATTATCGCATGCCGGGGGCCACGACCGCTGCGGTTGATCGGGACGGATGGTTCCATTCCGGGGATCTGGGGGAAATGGACGAAAACGGGTATTTCAAAATAACCGGTCGTTTGAAAGATGTGATTGTGAGGGATAAAATAGAGATTTACCCCGTGGAAGTGGAGGAATGTCTTTACCAACACCCGGATGTGTCGGAAGTGCAGGTTTTCGGCGTGCCCCATCCGGAAAAGGGGCAGGAGGTGGTCGCCTGGGTCAAGCTGAAAGAAAGCGCTCAACTGGATGAGCAAGACCTGGTGACCTTTTCCAATGCCCATGTGGCGGAAGGGATGCGGCCGCGTTACTTCAAAATCGTGAACGATTTCCCCATGACCCGCAGTGGGAAAGTTCAGAAATTTGTTTTAACCGAATTGGCGGAAAAAGAGCTGGCAAAGGATACGCCTTAGAGGGTCTCATGATTCTGCTGGACCGTTTGAGCCACAAGAACAAGATATTTTTTGCCTCCGTGGCGGTCATTCTGCTCGTGAGCGTTGGCATTGCTCTGGTGGCCCGATGGGTGCTGGTTTCAAGCCTCATCACGCGAATGGAACAGCGGGGGGTGGGTATTGCTCAAGGTGTTGCGGAAAAGAGCGGACCCCATGTCCTCACAGTAAACAGGGAGGCATTGAGCCGGGTACTTTTCGACGCCTCCCGGCTTGGAAACCGTGAGTCGCTCATTTCCTACATGTTTGTTCTGGATCGGAAGGGGAAAGTTCTGGGCCATACCTTTTCAAGCGGTTTTCCCGAGTCGATACTGCATGCCGAACAGTTGGACCCAGGGCGGACACATGGTATCGAAGCGGTTTCTTTCGGCGATGAATCTGCCTATGACATCGCGTCTCCCGTGGAAGAGGGCGGGTCGCAAATCGGCGTTGTCCACGTGGGGTTGCGCAAAGGGTATATTGATGAGATTGTCAGTCGGCTTCGCATCACATTTCTTGGGTTTATCTCCGTCATTATCATCATTTTTTTCGGCATTGCACACTGGCTTTCGGGATACATCACCCGGCCCATGGGAGAACTGATTCGAAGGGCCAAAGATATCAGCCGGGGTAATCTGGAGGAGGAACCGGCGGATTTTACTGCTTTCAATGTGGGTAAACGCTTTCGGGGCGATGAAATCGAACAACTGGCCGATGCTTTCAATCACATGACCGCATCCATTCGAGCTTCCCGTGAGCAGCTCAAGGAAAGCGAGGCGAAATACCGCTCTCTTTTTGACAGCGGTCCCAATCCGGTGTTTGTGGTCAGCCGCAACAGGTTTAAAATACTCGATGCCAATCCTGCAGCAGCTGAAACTTACGGGTATACCCGGGAGGAATTGATCGGCCGACCATTTGAAGACTTGGGGACCTTTGAATACGGGGATTGGGAAGATGTGGCATCAGGAGAAAAGGCCGTGGCCAGTATGTGCGTGCTGAGCTACAGGGCACGGCACCACCGAAAAGGGCATCGGCCCTTTTACGTGAATGTGCGGGCCTGTCCAGGGACGTACCAGGACCGGGAAGTCATTATTCTGGCCACCAACGATGTGACGGAAAGCATGGAAAAGGACGCGCAATTGATTCAGGCGAGCAAAATGAAGAGCCTGGGGGAAATGTCCGCGGGAATGGCCCACGAACTCAATCAGCCGTTGAATGCCATCAAGATGGGAAACGATTTCTTGATTTTGATGCTGGAAAAAGGCCGGGTAATACCTCCGGAAAAACTGTCACAGGTGGCCAAAGAGGTCAGTGCTCAGGTGAGCCGGTCCTCGGAAATCATTACACGGCTTCGGGAATTTGCCAGAAAAGCGGATTTCAGCCGGGAGAAGGTTGCCATTAACGACCCCGTTGAGAATGTTGTTAAGATTTTCGGCCAGCAGTTGAAACTTCAGAATATTGCGTTGAGATTCTTTCCGGGAAAAAAGATTCCACTGGTCCGTGCCAGTAACAACCGTCTGGAACAGGTGTTTTTCAATCTTCTGAGCAATGGGCGTGATGCCATTGTTCAGAAGCGGGAAACCTTTCATCAAAGCGTTAAAGCTCGGATCAGTATTCGCACATTTTCAAAGAATGGGTGGGCGGCAGTAGCGGTTTCGGATACGGGGGCGGGGATATCCCGTTATGCCCGGGATAAGATTTTTGAGCCCTTTTTCACCACCAAGGAAGTGGGAAAGGGTATGGGCCTGGGGTTGGCCATTGTTTACGAAATTGTGGTGGAACACGGGGGCGAGATCCGAGTACACAGCGGAACGGGAATCGGCACCACATTTGTCGTGTTGCTACCACACATGGATGCATGATGAAGGAGAAATTGATTTGAACCATAAGGTCTTGATTATTGATGATGAAAAACCCACCCTGGCCATGTTTGGGCTCTTTCTGGAGGCCTATGGCTTTGAAGTCCTGACCGCTGAAAACGGCGAAGACGGTATTGTGATGTTTGAAGCGGAAAACCCCTCCATTGTGTTCACGGACATCAAGATGCCGGGGATGGATGGCTTTGAGGTGCTGAAACGGATTAAGACAATTTCTGCGGATGCCGTGGTGATTGTTATCACCGGACATGGGGATAAAGAGCTGGCGAAGAAGGCACTGGATCTGAAGGCAACGGATTTCATTCATAAACCGGTCCAGAAAGAAGCCCTTGATGCGGCCCTTGAAAGGGCTGAGAAGGTGCTGAAGAATGGGTCCGGAGAAAACGGGGCAGATCTTTAAAGAGACCTTTGAAAAAGGAGTTTCATGGCAGGGATAATGGGCTTGCTCAATTCCGGGTATCGACTTAGATTTGTGCTCAGGCATCCGGTCCTGGTCCTGACCCTGGTTTGCCTGATTACCCTGGTTTTCGCCGCCAAACTGCCGGGTCTTCGCTTTCAGACGTCCATATACGACCTGGCCATTGAAGACCTTCCGGAAAGCGTCTATTATCACCAGTTCAAAAAGACGTTCGGCAGCGAGGAGATGATCCTGGTGGTGGCAAAGGTGGACAACGTCTTTGCTCCGGAGACATTTGAGCGTCTGGATGCCATTGGAGAGGCCATTACAAAGATCCCGGGTGTGAAACGGGTGTTAAGCCTGCCGAGCATTAAGCGGGATATGGATCTCACTACTCGCTGGACCCCTGAAGAGTTCAGGGAAATCATCGGTCCCATTGAACTTTTCAAACGGAATTTTCTCTCCGAAGACCAGAAAACCAGTGTAATGTCGGTCATCCTTGATGATGTGCCGGATAAAACGCCTGTTATCCAGGCCATCGAGCAGATCCTGGAGGGAGAAAATAAATCACTTTCCCTTTATCAGATCGGCATGCCCCTGGTTTCCCGGGCCCTTGCCGCCTATACGCAAAGCGATTTTCTGAAACTGCCGCCCGTCACATTTTTGATCATGGCCCTGGTATTGCTCTGCCTTTTCAGGGACGTGCGATCGGTGCTCATACCCACCGGTTCGGTCCTGTTTGCCCTGATCTGGACATTCGGGTTGATGGCCTGGACCGGCACCCCCCTGTCGCTATTGACCATGATCGTGCCCATTTTTCTCATTGCTGTTGGCACGGCCTACTGCATGTACATCCTTTCAGCTTACCGAACAGAGGCCCAAAGTTCGGATTCTCCAAAAGAAGCCGTTTATGGGTGTTTTATCCATGTGCGGTTTCCCACGGTTCTGGCAGTGATCACCACCATCATCGGTCTGGGCTCCCTCATGTTGAACCAGATTCACAGCATTCGGGCGTTTGCCGCGTTCTCCTGCCTGGGGCTCCTGAGTATGCTGGTGATGATGCTCTACGCTGTTCCGGCCGCCCTGGCCGTTCTGCCTTTACCCAAAAGGGCAACCGCCGCTTTGCATGTGGGTGGCTCCATCAACGCCTTTCTGAAAAAGATCATTCACCTCAACATCAAGCATCGAAAATGGGTGTTGGCGGCGGTTTTGATGGTGAGTGTCATGGCCGTTTTCGGCATCACCAGGATTCATGTGGAAACAAACCCCGTGGGGTTCTTCAAAAAAAATACCCCCATCAGCCGCCACTTTCAAGATATCTCAAAACAGACGTCCGGCAGTTTTCCGGTCAATGTGGTGTTGAATGCCCGCGCTGAGGGGTATTTTGAGGACCCGGCCCACCTGGAGCAGGTCGCGAAAATCCAGGATTTTTTAAACACGCTCTCTGGTGTGGATAAAACCGTTTCCCTGGTGGATTTCCTCAAGCTGGTGAATTATGCCACCACACAATACAAAAAAGAGGCCTACGCTCTTCCCGAAGAAGCCTTTGAGGTCCGCATACTCATCAACAGCTACAAGACCATGCTGGGGCAGGAGATGTTTAACCGTTTCATGGACCCGGACATGAAACAGGCCAATATCCTGCTGAGAACCCATATCTCCGGTTCACGGGATTTCCTGATGTTGAAACAAAAGATCAGCGATTTTTTGAAAGATAACTTCGGGGAACATTTCGACGTCCATGTGACCGGGTTCGGGATCGTCATCTCCCAGAGCAGTCAACTGCTCACACAGGGGTTGGTGAAAAGTCTGACCCTGACCCTGGTCCTGATCATTGCCGCCATGAGCCTGTTGTTCCTTTCCGCCAAGGTGGGTTTTATGGCCATCGTGCCCAACATTTTTCCCATTGTGATCAGTTTCGGGCTCATGGGCTGGCTCGGGATCGAGCTTTCCGTCGCCACCAGCCTGATTGCCAGCATCGCCATCGGTCTGGCCGTGGACGATACCATTCATTACCTGGTGCGGTACAACCAGGAATTCAAGAAGGACCTGGACAAAGATCGGGCCCTTCGGGACACCATTTACGGGGTGGGTAGACCGATCATTTTCACCACCCTTGCCATCAGTCTGGGGTTTTCGATCCTGATCTTTTCCCACTTCAAGCCCACGGCGGTTTTTGGACTTCTCATGGTGGTCACCATGGTGGCATCCCTGGCGGGTGCCCTGCTCATTCTGCCCTCGGTCATGCTTCATGTGGAACTGGTGACCGCATGGGACCTGCTGCGGCTCATGCCCACCATGGGGGGCATTTCCCCCGGGGTGGCCCACGAACTGAACCAGCCGCTGAATGCCATTAAGGTGGGGAGTGAGTTTTTGAAGATGATGGCCCGGAAAAAACAGAAAATTCCCGACGACCGTCTGCTGCAGGTGGCAACCGAGATCAGCGGGCAGGTGGACCGGGCATCCGTTATCATCAATCGTCTCACCGAGCTGGAGGAAAAACGGGGATTTCAAAAAGAAAAGGTTCAATTAAATGATGTGATTCAAAAGACCCTTGCCATCATTGAACAGCAGCTATTGCTGGATGATATTCGGGTTACCTCCGATCTGCAGCAGGATCTGCCGCTGATTTTCGGGCAGGCCAACCGCCTGGAGCAGGTGATGTACAACCTGCTTTCCAATGCCGCGGATGCCATTATGGCCGTTAAAGATCATGACCGGGGAATCAAGGGTCGCCTCATTGCGATCCGGTCCTTTACGGACCAGAACCGGGTCAAGGTTTCCGTGTCCGATACGGGCATCGGGATTCCGGCGGATCTGCATGACCGCATCTTTGAGCCTTTTTTTACCGGTAAGGCCGCGGGGGAAGGGGCGGGCCTGGGGCTGTGTATCAGCCGGGAGATTGTGAAAAACCATGGCGGTCGCATAAAGGTAAAAGCCTGGGAAAGCCAAGGGAGCACGTTTGTTTTGAGTTTCCCGAAAGCCCGGGAAGATTTGATAAGTTGATTCGCATAAAGGAGTTAATGATATGAATTCCCTTTTCAACCCCGAATCCGTAGCCGTTATCGGCGCATCGGACAACCCCTCGAAACTGGGGTTTCACGTCATGAAAAGCCTGGTGAACGGCGGATTCAGGGGGACTATAGTTCCGGTGAATCCGGGGGCGGAACGGGTCTCGGATCTCAAAGCGTGCGGGTCTGTGTCGGCATCCCCGGTCCCAATCGATCTGGCCATTGTGGTAGTGCCCGCAAACCGGGTTTCGGCCGTATTCCGGGAATGCGCAGAAAACAACGTCAAGGGAATTGTGCTCATCACCGCAGGCTTTAAAGAGATCGATGATCCAGCAGGTGCGGTTTTACATGAGGAGATTGCACGGATTGTGGGTGACGCGGGAATCCCCATCATTGGACCCAACACATTCGGCATGGTGAATCTTTGCGCAAACCTGAATGCCTCTTTTACCCCCGAGTTTTCCCAACTGAAACCGGGTGACATCGCTCTCGTCAGCCAGAGCGGCGGTATTTCTCACTTGCTGGGGTTTCTGGCCATGCGTGATGGGGTGGGGTTCAGTAAGATCGTGGGTCTGGGCAACCGGATGAATGTGGATTTTGCAGAAATGCTGGATTACCTGATGGAAGATCCGGACACCCGAGCCATGGCCCTTTACGTGGAGGGTATTGATGCCCCCCAAAATTTGTTACACGCCGCCATGAAAAACGCCGGAAAGAAGCCCATGGTGGCCTACAAAACAGGCAGCGGAACGGTGGGCGATGCGGCGGCCCGGTCCCATACCGGCTCCCTGGCAGGCAGGCATGAGATCTACTCTGATGCCTTCAGGCAGGCGGGAATCCTGACCGTTGACAGCACCCAGGCCCTGCTGGATACAGCAAAGGCTCTGGCGTCATGCCCCATACCCGCCGGAGCAGGCGTAGCGGTTCTGTCCGGCCAGGCGGGACCATCCATGGCCGCCTGCGATGTGTGTGAATCCCGAGGGCTTGAGATTGTGCGGTTTTCCGAAAAAACCCAAACGCGAATCAACCAACTCCTGCCCCCCCTGGCCCTTCGAACCAATCCGGTTGACATGGGTCCCGCCTGGTACGATTCATCGGCCATCCAGGGGATCGTTCAGGCGGTCATGGATGATGAAAACGTCCACGGCATCCTGTTCCTGATGATGTTTGCTTCCGCCAATGTAGAGGCCCTGGCAGGCATCAGCGGACTGCTGAAACAATGGGCCCAGAAAAAGCCCGTGGTGAGCTGCATCCTGTCGCCGCCGGGGATCTGGGATGATCAGATTGAGGATCTCGAAACCAGGGGGGCGCTGGTCAATTACGCTACGCCGGAGCGTGCAGCGGGGGTCATGGCCAGTCTCTTGGAATATGGCCGGCTGCAAAAAACCTGAAATTTCAGAGAGGAATCTGGTGGCGTGCTATCTGATTGGATGCTATCCGACTTCTTTCAGGACATCCTCAAAACGATCCGTGAAAGATTCACCCGTGGCTGTTGAAAGTTCATCCAGCCAATGCTGGATGTATGGAAGATCCATTTCCGGGTTCTTGATGAGAACGGCCTTCACATCCTCCATGTCACGGGCCCTGCCGGCAAAGACCTTGTGTATCACAAGGTCTTCGGCTGATGCGAACTTCACGTTCACCCCTTCCATATCCACCAGATGGACCCGATCCATGGCTTGACGTTCATAGGGTGAAAAAGAAAAGATGAAATCAACAAGGATGTGGCTTTGACGGTCTTCACAGGGAAGAACCATTGTTCGAAGGGTGAAGTCATGGGGGTCAACGAGAGGTTTCAATTGAATCGCTTCAATCATTTCCAATAGTTGATCAAGTTTTTCCGTAGTGATCCCGAGCGTGATATCAATGCCTCGGGTCAGTCGAGGCTCTCCATACAGGAGAACCGCCTGACCCCCGATGACCATATAGGGGATGCGCCGTCGGTCTAACTCAAGGGCCATCGTTTTAAGGAGCTGTTTGAACATTGAGTATGCTCGCAAGGTGGATGTCCGTATCAATGCCTTCCAGCGGGTCTTTTGCCGGAAGAACGCCTAATGTTTTGGCTTCACGGTAAAGCCCTTCAAATATGGTGAGATTCTGAAATTATCTCGGAATTATCTTTAAATGCTCCTTTCAATTTAGGTCTAAAAGTGTTACCTTTTCGCAGTCGGTTTCAGCGGCCTTAAAAGGAGTTTCTTCTAGATGAAAACCGTTAGTTCCCTCTTAAACGAAGAATGGTACAACCGATACAAAACAATTTCCAAACTGAACATCCGAAGTTCCATTTACGATGTGACCAATCGATGTAACCTGCGGTGCAAGGGGTGCTTTTTTTTCTCCTCCGGGGAGCATGAAGCGGCCCGCGAAGAGATGGATATTC